>MVZJ01000052.1 GCA_002069095.1 Bacteroidetes bacterium ADurb.BinA174
CATAATTGCCAAAATATCGGCAGGAGTGATAGCACCGTCGGATAACGGCATACCGGCACGGATAAAGTCGTTTTCCTGAACAAGTATCTGTTTAGAAAGCGGAACAAGGTATTTCTTGATCTCTCCGGTTTTCGAGGTAACGGATATTTCCTGATTACCACGCTTGATCTTGCCGAAGGAAACTTCACCGTCAATTTCGGCTACAACCGCCGGATTCGACGGGTTACGTGCTTCGAACAATTCGGTAACGCGCGGAAGTCCTCCTGTAATGTCGCCTGATTTTCCAACGGCACGCGGAATTTTCACCAGCACATCACCCACTTTAATTTCGTCGTTTTCGTTTTTCACGATGTGAGCGCCTAACGGTAATGTATAAGAACGCAGCACATCATCATTCTCGTCCACGATATGAGCCGACGGGGCTTTTGTTTTATCGCGCGACTCGACAATAACTTTCTCTTTCAATCCTGTTTGCTCATCGGATTGTACCTTGTAGGTAATACCTTCGGTAAAGTTTTCGAACTTTATTTTACCCGTTGCTTCCGAAATAATTACTGCGTTGAAAGGGTCCCATTCACAAATCAAATCACCTTTCTTCACTTTGTCGTTATCGTTGAAGTACAGTTTTGCACCGTAGGGAACGTTATGCGATAGAAGAATTATTTTGGTGTTGGGATCGATAATACGCATTTCCACCAATCGGCTTACCACCACTTTGTATGTTTTTCCTTCCGAATCTTGGGATTCAACAAAACGAAGTTCGTCGAATTCTAGGATACCGTCGTATTTGGTAATGACCCTATTTTCAGCAGCGATGTTAGAAGCAATACCTCCTACGTGGAAAGTACGCAACGTAAGTTGTGTTCCTGGCTCGCCAATGGATTGTGCGGCAATAACGCCCACGGCTTCTCCTCTTTGCACCATTTGTCCGGTGGCAAGGTTTCTTCCGTAACATTTTGCACAAACACCATGACGGGTTTCGCAGGTGAGTACCGAACGGATTTCCACACGTTCGATGGGCGAGTTGTCTATTTTTTCGGCAATTTCTTCCGTGATTTCTTCTCCCGCATTCACCAGAATTTCTCCGGTTGTGGGGTGCTGAACATCATGTACGGAAACGCGTCCGAGAATACGTTCGTTGAGCGAGGCAATTATCTCATCGTTGTTCTTAATAGCCGTAGCAGTTAATCCGCGCAAGGTTCCGCAGTCCACTTCGTTGATGATAACGTCTTGCGAAACGTCCACCAGACGGCGGGTTAGGTAACCAGCGTCGGCTGTTTTCAGAGCCGTATCGGCAAGTCCTTTACGTGCACCGTGTGTGGAGATAAAGTACTCCAACACTGAAAGCCCTTCCTTGAAGTTCGAAAGAATGGGGTTTTCAATAATCTGTGCGCCTTCGGCGCCGCTTTTTTGCGGTTTTGCCATCAATCCGCGCATACCGGAAAGCTGACGGATTTGCTCGCGCGAACCACGGGCGCCCGAATCGAGCATCATATATACCGAGTTGAACCCTTTATCATCTTCGGCAAGCTGCTTCATCAATATATTCGACAATTTGGAATTAATGTGAGTCCACGTGTCGATAATCTGGTTGTAGCGCTCGTTATACGTGATGAATCCCATGTTGTAGTTATCCATGATTTGCTCCACTTCGTTGTATCCTTGCTGGATGAGCTCTTCTTTTTCTTTCGGGATAATTACATCTTCCAGGTTGAACGATAATCCGCCTTTGAAAGCCATTTTATAGCCTAAGTCTTTTATATCGTCCAAATATTGAGCCGTGCGGGCTACACCGCAGGTTTTAATTACTTTGCCAATGATGTCGCGAAGAGACTTTTTCGAGAGCAGTTCGTTGATGTAACCAACTTCCTTGGGAATGTATTCGTTGGTGATTACACGCCCAACGCTAGTTTGGTGCATTTTGCGGATGGGGTCTCCGTTTTCATCGATATCGTCAACCACAACATTTACCAACGCATGAATATCCACTTTGCCTTCGTTGTAAGCAATGATAGCCTCTTCTTCGCCGTAGAAAGTCATACCTTCTCCCAACGCCTCCGGACGTATTTTTGTGATATAATACAACCCGAGCACCATGTCCTGCGACGGAACGGTGATGGGCGCACCGTTGGCAGGGTTAAGGATGTTGTGTGAAGCCAGCATCAGTATTTGAGCTTCCAGAATGGCTTCGTTGCCGAGCGGCAAGTGAACGGCCATCTGGTCGCCGTCGAAGTCGGCGTTGAATGCCGTACACGACAGCGGGTGAAGCTGAATAGCTTTTCCTTCGATAAGTTTAGGCTGGAAAGCCTGAATACCCAAGCGGTGAAGGGTAGGGGCACGGTTTAACAAGATGGGGTGCCCTTTCATCACGTATTCCAGAATGTCGTAAACCACGGGTTCTTTTCTTTCAACGATTTTCTTTGCCGATTTTACCGTTTTCACGATACCTCTTTCGATGAGTTTACGGATGATGAACGGTTTGTACAATTCGGCTGCCATATCTTTGGGAATACCGCATTCGTGCATCTTCAGTTCCGGACCTACAACAATAACCGAACGCGCTGAATAGTCCACGCGTTTACCGAGCAGGTTTTGGCGGAAACGTCCTTGTTTACCTTTCAAACTGTCGGAAAGAGATTTCAACGGACGGTTCGAATCGGTTTTAATGGCGCTCGATTTACGTGAGTTGTCGAACAACGAGTCAACAGCTTCCTGCAACATACGTTTTTCGTTGCGCAGGATTACATCGGGTGCTTTAATATCGATCAGTCTTTTCAGACGATTGTTGCGGATAATTACCCGGCGATACAGGTCGTTGAGGTCGGAAGTGGCAAAACGGCCACCATCTAATGGAACCAACGGGCGTAAATCGGGTGGAATAACGGGAATCACCTTCATGATCATCCAATCCGGTTTGTTCACGCTTTTCGATCCACGGAAAGCTTCCACCACCTGAAGTTGTTTCAGGGCTTCGTTTTTGCGTTGCTGTGAAGTGTCAGTGTTTGCCTTGTGGCGTAAATGGTTTGCCAATTTATCGAGGTTGATGCGTTCCAGCAATTCCAAGATCCCTTCGGCTCCCATTTTAGCGATAAATTTGTTAGGATCGCTGTCTTCCAGCAAATGATTGTCTTTTGGGAGAGTATCCAGCAATTCCAGGTATTCTTCTTCGCTCAGCAAATCTCTTTCGGCTACTTTGTCTTCCAATACGCCCGGCTGTATTACCACATATCTCTCGTAATAGATTATGGAATCTAATTTTTTGGTAGGAATGCCCAACAGATAACCTATTTTGTTGGGTAACGAGCGAAAATACCAGATGTGAGCCACAGGAACAACCAGATGAATATGTCCGGTTCGCTCACGGCGTACTTTCTTTTCCGTAACTTCCACGCCGCATCGGTCGCAAACGATACCCTTGTAACGGATTCTTTTATATTTGCCGCAATGGCATTCGTAGTCTTTTACAGGGCCGAAAATGCGTTCGCAAAACAAACCGTCGCGCTCGGGTTTGTAAGTACGGTAGTTTATGGTTTCAGGTTTTAACACTTCACCGAAAGAACTTTCCAGAATTTGTTCGGGAGATGCCAAACTGATGGTTATTTTTGAAAAGTTACTCTTTATTTTCTTTTCTTTTCTAAATGCCATATTGTTGTTTTATAAAGAGTTATTGTTTTAAAACTCCCTTCAATTCCCCAAAGGGATAAAAACTAAGGGCGTAAATTGTTTAAATATACCTCTCACTTTGGGGAGAGGGAGGTGGCTAATCGAGTTCCACGCTCAATCCCAGACCTTTAAGTTCGTGAAGCAATACGTTCAACGATTCGGGGATACCGGGCTGCGGCATTGCCTCGCCCTTTACGATGGATTCGTATGCTTTGGAACGTCCTATAACGTCATCGGATTTTACAGTCAAGATTTCCTGCAGAATGTGCGATGCACCGAATGCTTCGAGCGCCCAAACCTCCATTTCTCCAAAACGTTGTCCGCCGAACTGAGCTTTACCGCCCAACGGCTGTTGCGTGATGAGCGAGTACGGACCGATGGAACGAGCGTGCATTTTGTCTTCCACCATGTGACCGAGTTTTAACATATAGATGACTCCAACGGTTGCAGGTTGGTCAAAACGTTCGCCTGTTCCGCCATCATACAAATACGTTTTTCCGTAGCGAGGAACACCCGCTTTGTCCGTCCATTCGTTCAAGTCGTCTAACGATGCGCCATCGAAGATAGGCGTTGCAAATTTCACGTTTAAGTTTTTACCTGCCCAACCGAGAACGGTTTCAAAAATTTGTCCCAGGTTCATACGCGATGGTACGCCTAACGGGTTCAGCACGATGTCAACCGGCGTTCCGTCGGCAAGGAAAGGCATATCTTCGGCACGAACAATTTTCGATACGATACCTTTGTTACCGTGGCGTCCGGCCATTTTGTCACCCACCTGAATTTTACGCTTTTTGGCTACATAAACCTTGGCAATTTGCATAATTCCGGAAGGAAGTTCGTCACCGATGGTTAAATCGAAACGCTTGCGTTTGAGCTCTGCATCTAATTCTTTGTGTTTGCGCAAGTAGTTGATAACCGTTGTGCGGATCAATTGGTTTTTATGAGCGTCGGTTGTCCATTTGCTCAACTGCACCGATTGATAATCGATATCCGAAAGAATTTTCAATGTGAATTTCGCACCTTTCGGAACAATATCCATGTTGGTGTAATCTTTCACACCGGCAGAGTTTTTACCTTCGGTAATATGTAAAAGTTTGTCGATAAGTAGTTTTTTCAACTCTTCCATCTTAACTTCGTACTCTTCGTCGAGTTTGGGAAGAAGCGCCTTGTTCGATAATTTGCCTTTACCTTTCTTAGCAGCTTTCGAGAACAAGTTTGTGTTGATAACCACACCCTTGAGAGATGGAGAAGCTTTTAGCGAAGCATCTTTCACGTCGCCTGCCTTGTCGCCGAAAATAGCACGTAGCAGTTTTTCTTCGGGCGAAGGATCGGATTCGCCTTTCGGCGTGATTTTCCCGATCAGGATATCGCCAGGTTTAACACGAGCGCCAACGCGGATAATTCCATGTTCGTTCAAATCTTTGGTGGCATCTTCGCTCACGTTAGGAATATCGGAAGTAAGTTCTTCCAATCCGCGTTTTGTCTCACGAACTTCCAACGCAAATTCTTCTACGTGAACCGATGTAAAAACATCTTCACTCACTAATCTTTCATTCAGAACGATAGCGTCCTCAAAGTTGTAACCTTTCCAGGGCATGAAAGCCACTTTCAGGTTGCGACCGAGTGCTAGTTCACCGTTTTCGGTTGCAAAACCTTCGGTCAGTATATCGCCTTTCGCTACTTTTTGTCCTACCCGGCAAATCGGGCGTAAGTCAACAGTGGTATTTTGGTTAGTTTTACGGTATTTAGGAATTTCATAAGTTTTGGTAGATTCTTCAAAACTGGTAAACTCCTCTTCTTCCGTTCTATCGTATTTTATTTTAATAGTAGTTGCATCCACGTAAATAACTTCGCCGTTTCCTTCGGCCATCAATTGTGTGCGCGAATCTTTAATCAGTTGACTTTCGATTCCGGTTGCTACAATTGGGGCCTCGTTTTTAATCAGCGGAACCGCCTGACGCATCATGTTCGAACCCATAAGGGCACGGTTGGCGTCGTCGTGTTCCAGGAACGGAATGAGCGATGCGGCAATAGAAGCGATCTGCATGGGCGAAACGTCCATCAGGTCCACCTCTTCAGGTGAGGCAAGCGGATAGTCTGCTTCCAGTCTCGATTTCACACGCGGAAAAATAAACTCGCCGTTCTCGTTTAACGGAGCATTCCCTTGTGCAACCACTTTTTCTTCCTCTTCTTCAGCCGACAGGTAAACTACTTCGTTGTTGTTGGTGTTTACAACGCCGTTATCTACTTTTCTGTAAGGTGTTTCGATAAAACCTAAGTCGTTGATTTTTGCATAAACGCAAAGTGACGAGATAAGACCGATATTCGGACCTTCGGGAGTTTCAATCGGGCATAAACGGCCGTAATGCGTGTAGTGAACGTCGCGCACCTCAAAACCGGCACGTTCGCGCGAAAGACCACCGGGGCCTAATGCCGAAAGGCGCCGCTTGTGCGTGATTTCCGCCAACGGGTTGGTTTGATCCATAAATTGCGAGAGCGCATTGGTTCCGAAAAATGTGTTGATTACGGAAGAAATGGTTTTCGCGTTAATCAGATCGATGGGTGTGAACACTTCGTTGTCGCGAACGTTCATTCTTTCACGAATGATGCGTGCCATACGGTTCAACCCGACGCCGAACTGAGCATAAAGTTGTTCTCCAACGGTGCGAACCCGACGGTTGCTCAAGTGGTCGATATCGTCAACCACGGCTTTGGAGTTCACCAGTTCGATGAGGTATTTAATGATCTCGATAATATCTTCTTTTGTCAGTACACGAATATTTTCGTCTATATCAAGGCTCAGTTTTTTGTTTATTCTGTAACGGCCTACGTCGCCCAAATCGTATCGCTTTTCGGAGAAGAAAAGGTTGTTGATTACTTCGCGTGCGCTGGCATCGTCTGCCGGTTCTGCGCTGCGAAGCTGTCGATAAATGTGTCGGATTGCATCAATTTCCGTGTTACTCGGGTCTTTCTGCAACGTGTTGTATATGATGGAGTAATCCGAAGAATTGGGAGTTTCCTTGTGAATAAGGATGGAAGGAACGTCCGATTCCAAAATATCATCGATATGTTCCTGTTCCAGAATGGTTTCCCGCTCTATGATTACTTCGTTTCTCTCAATTGAAGTTACTTCGCCGGTGTCTTCATCCACGAAGTCTTCCATCCACGATTTTAACACACGGGCTGCCAATTTTCTGCCGATAACTTTTTTCAGATTAGCTTTGCTAACTTTTACTTCTTCGGCTAAGTCGAATATTTCGAGAATGTCTTTATCGCTTTCGAAGCCGATGGAACGTAGCAACGTGGTTACGGGTAATTTCTTTTTCCGATCGATATATGCGTACATCACGTTGTTGATGTCGGTAGCAAATTCGATCCACGATCCCTTAAATGGAATAATCCTTGCCGAATACAGCAATGTTCCGTTTGCATGTAAACTTTGTCCGAAGAATACGCCGGGCGAACGGTGCAACTGAGATACAATAACACGTTCGGCTCCGTTGATGACGAACGTTCCTTGTTCGGTCATATACGGAATGGTTCCCAAGTAAACGTCCTGAATTACAGGAGCAAAATCTTCGTGGTCGGGATCGGTACAATATAAATAAAGTTTAGCCTTTAGCGGGACGCTATAGGTAAGTCCTCTGTCGATACACTCTTCGATGGAATAACGGGGTGGATCAACAAAATAGTCTAAAAACTCAAGGACGAAGTTGTTACGGGTGTCCGCAATGGGAAAATTTTCCGTGAAAACCTTATACAATCCTTCATTTTTTCTGCTTTCGGGGGGAGCGTCAAGTTGTAAAAAATCCTGAAAAGATTTTAACTGTACTTCCAGAAAATCCGGGAAGTCCATCGGGTTTTTTATCGACGCAAAATTTATTCTTTTGGTGGTGTTATTTGAAGACATGGGCGTGAGTTTTTGAACCTAACCACATTATTCATCGCAATAAAAGATAAAAAGCATTCTTGATTATATAGTAATTGCCTATGAGCAAAATCCTTACAAACTTCCTTATTTTGGGATTGCTCGCTTTTATCTTCACGCGTCTGCTGCGTTTCAAACCTTTTGAAATAGTTCTACTATATCGGCGAGGTTCGCACCTTACATCCGCATAAAACTAAAAACGTGAATAATGTGGGCTAATATGTATTGACACAAAAGGTTAAGAATCTTCCGGTTGAAGATTCCTAACCAAATTAACCTATTTAAAGGCAACTCTTATTTAAGTTCAACTTCTGCTCCTGCCTCTTCAAGTTGTTTTTTCAAAGCGTCAGCTTCGTCTTTTGTTACACCTTTTTTAATTTCGCTCGGAGCGCTGTCAACTAAGTCCTTAGATTCTTTAAGTCCAAGTCCGGTAAGTTCTTTAACTGCTTTAACAACAGCTAATTTAGCTTGTCCTGGACTTTTAAGAACAACATCGAAAGATGTTTTTTCTTCAGCTGCAGCAGCAGCTTCGCCGGCAGCAGGTCCAGCAGCAACAGCAACAGCTGCAGCAGCGGGCTCAATTCCGTACTCTGTTTTTAATATTTCAGCAAGTTCGTTAACTTCTTTTACTGTTAAGTTAACTAATTGTTCAGCAAATGCTTTTAAGTCTGCCATTTTTGTATTTATTAAATTGATTACTAATTCTGTTTGTTTGTGTGAAAATTAATTTTGAAGTTTCGACTATCTCTGCTCTTGCTTATTGAGATAGTTCTTTTTCCGATAACGTTTTCAAAACTCCATGGAGAATTGTACCGCCGGATTGGAGAGCCGAAATAACATTTTTTGCAGGTGATAGCAATAATGCAATAACATCTCCGATAAGTTCTGTTTTGCTCTTGATACTTACAAGGTCTTTCAGCGTGTTGGCTCCGATGAAGAAGCTTTCCTGAACGTAAGCGCCTTTTAGTGCGGGCACTTTTTCCCTGTTTTTATTATATTTCTCAATGAGCTTAGCAGGAGCATTAGCGTTGTTGGAGAACATGATGGCTGTGTTTCCTTTCAAAATAGGATACAGTTCTTCATAATTTCCTTCTAATTTTTCTAATGCTTTACGCAACAAGGTATTCTTTACTACCAACAGCTTAATTTCCTGTTTGGAGCATTCTCTTCTCAACGTACTTGTTTTTGCTGCATTTAATGTAGCAATATCGGTAAGATAGAAATGTTCGTACTCTTTCAGGTTAGCTGCTATCTGGTCTATAATAGTGCTTTTATCTTCCTTTTTCATAGATTCTTCTTTTTACAATTAGATTTCGTCTACCGATTTACTGTCCACTTTTAATCCGGGACTCATCGTGCTCGAAAGATAAATACTTTTAATATAGGTACCTTTTGCTGCCGTCGGTTTCAATTTGATCAACGTTTGAATAAATTCCCTTGCGTTTTCAACAATTTTCTCGGGTTCGAAAGATACTTTTCCAATAGAGGTGTGAATGATACCTGCTTTATCTACTTTAAAATCGATTTTTCCTTGTTTTACTTCCTGAACGGCTTTTGCCACATCGGGAGTAACGGTTCCGCTTTTTGGGTTCGGCATTAAACCACGCGGCCCTAAAATACGGCCGAGGGCGCCAATTTTACCCATAATTTGCGGTTGAGTGATAATCACATCAATGTCGGTCCAACCTCCTTTAATTTTTTCGATATATTCATCAAGTCCCACGTAGTCTGCGCCGGCTTCTTTAGCAGCGGCTTCGACGTCGGGAGAACACAATACAAGAACTCTTACTTGTTTACCGGTTCCGTGCGGAAGAGACGCAACGCCTCTTACCATCTGGTTAGCTTTTCGCGGATCTACGCCAAGGCGTACATCGATATCTACCGAAGCGTCGAATTTTGTGGTGGTAATTTCTTTCACCAATTTCGCTGCTTCTTTCAGCGTGTAGGTTTTCCCCGCTTCAATCTTGCTCAAAGCCAACTTTTGATTTTTTGTAAGTTTACCCATGTCTTAATTGAAGTTTATAATTAATTATTTGCGGGAAATTCCCCCTTAACTGAGATACCCATGCTTCGAGCCGTTCCGGCAACCATTTTCATTGCAGATTCGAGTGTGAAGCAGTTCAGGTCGGTCATTTTTTCTTCGGCAATGGTTTTTACCTGCTCCCAGGTAACTTCCGCAATTTTTTTACGATTGGGTTCTGCCGAACCGCCTTTTTGTTTACTGGCTTCCAATAACTGAATAGCAACGGGTGGTGTTTTAACAATAAAATCAAAAGACTTGTCGGTATAATAAGTGATTACCACGGGCAACACTTTACCGGCTTTGTCTTGAGTTCTGGCATTGAATTGCTTGCAAAACTCCATAATGTTTATCCCTTTGGAACCCAATGCAGGCCCTACGGGTGGAGATGGGTTTGCAGCTCCTCCTTTAATTTGTAATTTTAGTTGTCCAGCAACTTCTTTAGCCATTTTTTTGATTTTAATAATTACTGTTTTCGAAACACTTGTGAAGAATTTACAGAATCTGCGTAACCAAATATCTGATTATTCTTTCTCTACTTGCATATAACCCAACTCGAGAAGTTGAGCGCGTCCGAAGATTTTAACCATCACTTTGAGTTTCTTTCTCTCATCGTTAACTTCTTCTACCACGCCCGAAAAACTGCTGAAAGGACCGCTAATCACTTTCACGTTTTCGCCCACGTAGTATTTAACATCTAATTCATTGCTGGCTTCTTCCAATTCATCCATTGTACCCAGAATGCGTTTTACTTCAATTTCGCTCAACGGTTGTGGGTTAGTGGTGGTGGGAAGAAATCCGGCAACGTAGTTGATGTTTTTAATCTGATGAATGACCTCGCCCACCAATTCAGCCTCAATAAGTACATATCCGGGAAGATAAGCGCGTTCTTTTATCACTTTCTTTCCGTCACGTATTATATAAGTCTTTTCTGTTGGGATGAGAACCTGAGAAACGTACTTCCCTAAGTCGGTTTTTTTCATTTCTGCCTCAAGAAGTTCTTTGACTTTATTCTCTTTTCCACTAACGGAACGTAAAACGTACCATTTTTTGTTAGTTTCAGCCATTTTCTTAATTCAGAATTTTATAAAATACCGTATAGGAATTTCACTATCCACTCAAATGCAGAGTCCATGCCGAATACGATCAACGCGATGATTATGGAAGCTATCATCACGATAATAGTACTGCCGGTTAATTCTTTGCTGGATGGCCAAGATACTTTATGAACGAGTTCGTTATAAGCATCTTTGATATATGCAACTATTTTTTTCATTGATTTTTCGGATCGTTTGGCACGGGTTGAGAGGCTCGAACTCCCGACCTATGGTTTTGGAGACCATCGCTCTACCAACTGAGCTAAACCCGTGTTTTGTAAATTACACATAGTGAACAAGTAAACAGGATTTAGGAGCGCGCCATTTACCTGTTTACTTGTAACTTATGTATTTTTATTACTGATTAGTCAATCAGTTCAGTAATCTGGCCTGCACCAACTGTACGTCCACCTTCGCGGATAGCGAAACGAAGACCTACGTTACATGCTACAGGGTAGATCAAATCTACTTCGATTGTTACGTTATCGCCTGGCATAACCATCTCTACACCTTCGGGTAACTGGATTTCACCGGTTACGTCTAACGTGCGGATGTAGAATTGAGGACGATATTTGTTATGGAATGGAGTGTGACGTCCACCTTCTTCTTTCTTCAGGATATAAACCTCTGCTTTAAATCTTGAGTGAGGTTTAACTTTTCCGGGATGAGAGATAACCATACCGCGTTTGATTTCGTCTTTGTCGATACCGCGGAGCAATAAACCTACGTTATCGCCAGCTTCACCTCTGTCCAAAATCTTACGGAACATTTCAACTCCGGTAACAACAGATTTTCTGCCTTCTGCACCAAGACCGATGATTTGAATTTCTTCGCCAGTTTTGATAATTCCGGTTTCAATACGGCCTGTAGCAACTGTTCCACGTCCGGTGATTGAGAATACGTCTTCAACCGGCATAAGGAATGGCTTGTCAATATCGCGCGGAGGCAGTGGAATCCATGTGTCAACAGCTTCCATCAGTTCCATGACTTTTTCTTCCCATTGAGGTTCACCGTTCAAGCCACCAAGAGCCGATCCGCGAATAACGGGAGTATTGTCGCCGTCAAAATTGTAGAACGAAAGCAGTTCGCGCATTTCCATTTCTACCAATTCCAACATTTCTTCGTCGTCAACCAAGTCAACTTTATTCATGAAAACAACCAGTCTGGGAACGTTTACCTGACGTGCTAAAAGGATGTGTTCGCGAGTTTGTGGCATAGGTCCGTCAGTTGCAGCAACAACAATGATTGCTCCGTCCATCTGAGCAGCACCTGTAACCATGTTTTTCACATAGTCAGCGTGACCGGGACAGTCAACGTGTGCGTAGTGACGATTTTCTGTTTGGTATTCAACGTGTGATGTGTTGATGGTGATACCTCTTTCTTTTTCTTCCGGAGCGTTGTCGATAGCATCGAATGATTTTACTTCGGAAAGACCTTTTTTCGCCAAAACAGTAGTAATAGCTGCTGTTAAGGTAGTTTTACCGTGGTCAACATGGCCGATTGTACCGATGTTAACGTGTGGCTTCGTTCGCTGAAAATGTTCTTTTGCCATAAAATATACTATTAATTAGTTTAATAAAATGTTTAATTTTTCTATTTTGTATGTTTTAAAACAGTCAAAATTAGATGTCGGATTCCGGCATCTTCAACTGCTTTTGTTTCATGAGCCGATGGCGGGAATTGAACCCGCGACCTCTTCCTTACCAAGGAAGTGCTCTACCCCTGAGCTACATAGGCAAAATGAGCTTGTAATGGGACTCTCAGGTGTTAACCCGATGTTTGCCCTTGTGCTCAAATTTTCATTTTTAGAGCGGAAGACGGGACTCAAACCCGCGACCCTCAGCTTGGAAGGCTAATGCTCTATCGACTGAGCTACTTCCGCAATTTCGATTTGGGATTCGT
>MVZJ01000053.1 GCA_002069095.1 Bacteroidetes bacterium ADurb.BinA174
AAATCGCCTTACGTTACGCGTGTTTTTGAATACAAACCCGCACCGGGACAATTTGTAAACAAACTTCCAAAGTACGAAACAGGCGACACTCCCGAAAAAATGGCAAAAAAAGTGCTTGATGCCATTGGTGGAGATAATAAAGGAACAATTACATTGGGTGGATTTGGCGGATACGTGGTTGTAGGTTTCGACCATACGATTGAAAACAAACCCGACAAACGTGATTTCCAAGTCCTCGGCAATGCTTTCGCCGGGAACAGTGAACCGGGTATTGTGATGGTTTCCGTAGATAAAAACAAAAACGGCAAACCCGACGATGAATGGTACGAACTTGTCGGAAGCGAGCATAGTAACAAATCAACGAAATTCAATTACACAATTACCTATTTTAAACCCGACGAAAATAAAAAGCCCGTTCCGCACGATAAGTACAAAGAAGTTACCGATGTAACCTACATTAAATGGAACGCAAGCGACAACACAACCGGATTTATGTACAAAAACCAATTCCACACACAAAGTTATTGGCCCCAATGGATTTCGGGTAATGAACTCTCTTTTACAGGGACAAAACTTCCCGACAACTGCACAGACGAAAGCGGAACAGGAGAAAAGTTTGTTCTTAATTCCTTCGATTGGGGATATGCCGATAATGCAGCTAACAACGATAAAGCATCGGAGTTTGATATCGATTGGGCAGTAGATAAAAACGGCAAATCGGTAAAACTTTCCGGAATCGATTTTGTAAAAATCTACACCGCTTTAAATCAGCAATGCGGAGCAATTGGAGAAGCTTCTACCGAAGTTTTAGGAGTAATAGACTTACATTTAATCACTAAATAAACACAGAATAAAATGAAAAAAATTATTAGTTTGGCGATAATATTCGCAACAATCGTTTTAGTATCTTGTGAAGACGATTTTGAACCGCTGTTAACAGCAACATTTGAGGCAGAAGAGTTCGCTTTTGACTTTGAAGGCGGAAGCGAAACATTTGAGTTGGAAAGCAATGAAAGCTGGTCGATAAACGATTTACCCGATTGGATTTTCGTAAAAGTTAAAGATAATGGTCCAACAACACGAAGCACAACTTATGTAAAAGGCAAAAAAGAGATTACGATTGTCGTACTCAAAAACGAGGAGTATGCATCGCGTGAAGCGGAATTAGTCTTTTCCTCTTTATCCCGTAAAAAAATAAAAGTCTTAATTCAACAAGCTCAAAAACCTCAACTGCTTGGCTATTGGATTTTGAGTGAAGGATATGCCGGACAAAATAATACCGAATTGGCATGGTATGATATTGCAAAAGGAGTATTAATCAAAAATCAATTTTTAGCATCAAACGGCACAAAATTGGGAGATACAGGCAACGATTTGCAAATATACGGCAGTAAGATGTATTGCGTAGTAACCGGTCCGGGAATGGGTGCAGCTGCTACCGAAGGAACAAACTATATTGAAGTAATTAATCCGGCTAACGGAAAATCCATAAAACGCATACCTTTTACCGATGCGAAAGGTGCAGCCGCCAAGCCGCGTAATATCGTTTTTGAAGATGGGAAAGGCTATATCAGCAGCTATTCAAACGAAGTTGTTCGATTGGATACCGCTACCTTAACATTAGACGCGTTTGCAACATTAAGCGGAACCTTGGCTGAAGGATTAGCTATAAACGACGGTAAGATTTACGTTTGCAACTCGGGACATGGAGCCGATAACAAAATTTCGGTTGTTGACATCGATAAAATGCAGGAAGTAAAAGTTATAACCACTGCTAAAAATCCCACGAGTATTGTATCCACTGCAAAAGGAGAACTGTTTTTTAACACCAACTATCCCGATTACAAGTTGTATAAATTGACGACCGAACCCGAAAATATTGAAGAAATAAAAAACATAAGTGCGTCAAGCCTTACTTTCACCAATAACAGTGTTTATACGTGTAGTTTTAGTTGGACAACTTATAAAGGATATTCCGACAGGTATAATTTAACAACCAACAAAGCTACTCCCCTCAATCTCGATTTAAAAAGTCACGGAATCAGACTTTTAATGGAATATAAAATCGGTGCGATTAACGATGTGGATGATATTTTCATTTCGGGAATGGGAGATGATATTATAATTTACGACACCATAACCAAAGAAATCAAGCATACTTTTAATACAGGTATTCCAAACGGAAGTGGTGTTGTGGCATATTTTAAAAGATAATAACAGATTAAATATTAATTGAAAATGAAAAAGCATTTATTTTATTTTACACTTTTATTCTCGCTCGCACTTGCATCTTGCGAGAATGACCCAATTGCGGAAACCGTAACGTTATCACTCGAAAACAAACTTACTGCCGCCAATACAGAGTGGACGGGCGATAAATCGGGTACGGAAATTAAAGGAGAATACGGTTCTACATGGAAAAACCAGTTCAGTGGTTCCGACAATTTCTTCGTATTTGACAACTATTTCGGCGATTACTCCTGGGGTGGTTTCATGTACACCAACAAAACCGATATAACTACTACCGGTGCAACAAACAATAGCGCTATTACCGGAAGCGGGAAAAACGGAAAAGTATATCTCACGGTAAATACAAGTAGCTACACCCCGGCTGTAATATCTTTTAAAGACGGACAAGCGCATAAGTTTACAGGAATGTTTGTAACAAATGCTACTTATGCCTATTTATCGATGAAAAACGGCGATGGATTTGCTAAAAAATTCGCTTCCGGTGATTGGTTTAAATTAGAGATTTTCGGTAAAACGGCGCAAGGGACAGACACTCCTTCGGTTGAAGTATATTTAGCCGATTTCCGCAACGGGAAAACCGAAATTCTAAGCACGTGGAAATGGGTAAGTTTGGAGACACTTGGCAATGTTAAGAGCCTACATTTCAAACTCTCCTCTACCGATAACGGCGAATGGGGCATGAATACTCCCTCCTACTTTTGTATGGACGGAGTTACAGCTATAAAATAAAAAATGCGGATCAAAATAATGTTCCGCACCTCACTCTACTTTTATTTATTATTTTGGTTTGAAAGGCATGCTGTGTGAACAGCGTGCCTTTCGCTTAATCAAACTCCAATATCGCCAAAACAAGCGAACAAGTTCGAGCGACCACGCTTTTTAGAGGTTGTTAGTTTTTACACAGCCTCTGAAACCCGTGACAATTGAAAATATTGATAAATTATTATTTGAACTTCATATAATTACTTTTATCTCTTGCTATTGGTTTCGAAGAGTTGAATCATAATCTACGGTTCCCCGGTTATCGTAATCGGAGTATGATCTTTTCCGGCGCAAAAGATAAAATTCCTGGTTATCTTTTTCGCTGCGGATAATTTCGAACAGTTCAAAACCGTTTTTACTCATCATATTCAATACGCTAAGCATCCCATTAAACGATATCGGACGACGACGTTCGTCAGTAATCTGTGGTGTTCTTCCACCTTGGCCATAATCTATACGAACAGTAATTTTCGTGCTTAAAATCGGCCCCGAATCCGACCAAATCATCACGTAGTCGGCATCAATATCACTTATGGGCACCTCGTTCACGTATTGTGCGTTAGCAAACGATATACT
Source organism: Bacteroidetes bacterium ADurb.BinA174 (assembly GCA_002069095.1). Lineage (GTDB taxonomy): Bacteria > Bacteroidota > Bacteroidia > Bacteroidales > Dysgonomonadaceae > Petrimonas. The sequence continues at coordinate 3,589 of MVZJ01000053.1, forward strand.
ACCTAAAACGAAAAGTGTTAATAAGAAAAATTTTGATTTCATTTCTGTAATTTTTTTTTAATTATTAAAGTTAAGAATGACTGTTATGAGAACAAAATTAAGCAAAAAAACAACAACGAATATGATTTAAACAAACAGAATAAAAAAGTGAGAATATATTCAACAAAATAAGTATGAGACATAAATTATTTTAAATGATTATACACAATGCTTCCTAAAAACATTTATCAATTACCACTAGTTAAACTCGTGGTAATTGATATAGGCTATTAGAAGATACTTTCAGATATACATATTGTTGAATTTGAGTACTAATTTTTGAATATTACTTATTTAAAATTATTTTTTAGATTTTTTATCATTAAAGTTAACATCCTTTTCAAAAATAAAAACTATTTTTGTGAAATTATTTTTGTGTTATTTCCGGAAAATCAAAAATGCGCAGTCACAAAACATCTATTTTAATCGTTAATACCAACGGTAAAAGGAATAAGACACTGCTTGTTCCCACCCGATTATTGCTGCATTGGAAAAAATATTTAGGCCTCACAATGTTAATTATTTTATGTTTGATGGGCGCCTTGGGTTTAACTGTATTTCATCGGACAAGTGAAATTTATGAAGATGAAATTGCTAAAGCTGATATGATAAAAAGTCTTGTCAACGTACCAAAAGCTCAACAAACTTTCCATTCGATTGATGAAAATATTTTTCGGATAAATAAACTGCTGAAATCGAAAGGATTGGTTCAGATGAATTTTGAAAACATGGGCGGCCCTGAAAATGAAAATATTGACGTAATAAAGATTAATGAATTAGCCGATTTTTACAAAGAACAACTCGAAGATTTAGAGGAAACTTTAAAGAATATCCCCATTGGAAATCCTACTCTTTACAATAATATTATCTCAAAATACGGCTATAGAAGGAATCCGTTCACAGGTCGCGGTGTAGAATATCATTACGGAATAGATATTAAAGGCAAAAAAGGATCTTCAATTAAAACAACAGCAAATGGTATTGTAGATTTTGCCGGATGGTATGGCGGATATGGAAAATGCGTGATTATAAAACACAAAAATAATTTGAAAACACTCTACGGCCATTTGTCGGAAATTTCCGTTAAGGAAGGCGAAAAAATAGTATGCGGGCAAATTATTGGTAAACTTGGAAGTACGGGGCGAAGTTCAGGTCCGCATCTACATTATGAAGTTATTAAAAACGAAGAAAAAATAAACCCAATTGAATTTTTAACTTTCCATTAATCAATATCATATGAGAAACAGCAATAAAAACAAAAGAAATGATTCTATCGAATCACAACCTATTGATACCGTTATTGGTACAGATATTGTATTTAAAGGTGACATCAAAGGGCAAAGTGTAATTCGAGTTGATGGAACTATTGAAGGAAATTTGTCACTCACAAAAGGAATTGTGATTGGTGAAAAAGCCAAAATTAACGGGAACCTGAAAAGTGACCGGATCATTATCTACGGAACCATTTTCGGAGATATCGAATGTAAGGAATTAAATATTAGAAGCTCCGGAATTGTAAACGGCAACATTCAGACAAGTAATATCGAAATAGAATTGGGAGGAAAATACAACGGAAATTTAACCATGCAACAAACACCTTCTCAGTTATCGGCGAAAGAAAAGATAAGTGAGAAGTAAAAATCATAAAAAATCTCCCCGAAACTTTCAGGGAGATTTTTTATACCGTTTAGTCAAGTTTCAACACCGCTAAAAACGCTTTTTGCGGAACTTCAACATTGCCCACCTGTTTCATTCGTTTTTTACCCTCTTTTTGTTTTTCTAACAGTTTGCGTTTTCGCGAAATATCGCCGCCGTAACATTTGGCGGTTACATCTTTACGAACGGCTTTCACCGTTTCGCGAGCAATAATTTTCGCCCCGATAGCGGCCTGAATAGCAATATCGAACTGCTGACGAGGTATTAACTCTTTCAACTTTTCACACATCCTGCGTCCGAAGGATTGGGCATTATCGGCGTGAGTGAGCGTGGAAAGGGCATCTACCGGTTCACCGTTGAGCAGGATATCGAGTTTAACCAATTTCGATGGGCGAAAATCGTGGATGTGATAATCGAACGATGCATAACCTTTCGAAATACTTTTCAGTTTATCGTAAAAATCGATAACTATTTCTCCCAACGGTAAATCGAATATAATTTCTACCCTGTCGCCCGAAATATATTCCTGTTTGATTAGAATACCGCGCTTGCCGAGGCAAAGCGTCATTATGGGACCGATGTACGCAGTATTTGTGATGATGGATGAACGAATATAGGGCTCGTCGATATGTTCGATTAACGTTGGATCGGGTAATCCGGCGGGATTATGCACTTCCTTCATGTTTCCCTTTTTATCGTACACTTTATACGATACGTTAGGAACAGTGGTAATCACATCCATATCGAATTCGCGTTCCAGACGTTCCTGAATGATTTCCATGTGCAACAATCCGAGGAAACCGCAACGGAAACCGAATCCAAGCGCAACCGACGATTCGGGTTGGAACGTAAGCGAAGCATCGTTCAGTTGCAACTTTTCAAGCGATGCACGCAGGTTTTCAAAATCTTCGCTTTCGATGGGATAAACACCGGCAAAAACCATCGGTTTAACTTCTTCAAAACCTTCAATAGCTTTTTCACACGGATTTTTCACATGTGTTATAGTGTCGCCTACTTTTACCTCTTTCGAGGTTTTTATGCCCGAAATAATATACCCCACATTACCACACTCTACACGCTGACGTGGTTCCATGCCGAGACGGAGAATACCCACTTCATCGGCATCGTATTCTTTTCCGGTATTTACAAATTTCACCAAATCGCCTTTGGCTATACTTCCGTTCACGATTTTGAAATACGCGATAATTCCCCGAAACGAATTGAAAACCGAATCAAAAATCAATGCCTGTAGCGGAGCATCGGGATCGCCTGTCGGCGCTGGTACACGCTCGATGACGGCTGCAAGAATTTCCTCGATACCAATCCCCGTTTTTCCGCTGGCACGAAGAACATCGGTTCGCGGACAGCCGAGAAGATCCACAATCTGGTCTTCCACTTCATCGGGTAAGGCGCTATCCAGATCAATCTTGTTGACGATGGGAATTATTTCCAAATCGTTTTCCAGCGCCATATAAACATTTGAAATGGTCTGCGCCTGAATACCTTGAGCGGCATCAACAATAAGTAGCGCACCTTCGCAAGCGGCAATGGAGCGGGAAACTTCGTACGAGAAATCCACATGTCCCGGCGTGTCAATTAAGTTTAACGTGTATATTTCACCTTCGTACTCGTAATTCATCTGAACGGCAGTACTTTTTATCGTGATTCCGCGCTCGCGCTCCAAATCCATACTGTCGAGCACCTGCGATTGCAAGTCCTTACTGTCAATGGTTTTGGTAAACTCGAGCAACCGATCGGCAAGCGTACTCTTACCGTGGTCGATATGGGCTATAATACAAAAGTTGCGTATATTTTTCATTTAATATTCAAAATTCTATTTATCAATCATCTTTGGCCATTGAATAAATTTTGGCTAAAGCCTATTACTATTTTGTCTTTTTACCCACGAGTTGAAACTCGTGGTAATTAATTCCCTAATTAGCGTTACCATATACTTTATCAATTACTACGACTTTTAAGTCGTGGCTGTGACTTAATGCTATTATCGGCTTTAGCCAAAACTTATTTAAATCCAAATTTATCCAAAAACTCATTATATTCATCAGCAAAAGTTTTCTTTTTATGATGGTTTTCTTGATTTCGGATATATTTTCTTACTTTTTCCACCATTGATTCCGAAACCGAAACAGCAAAATACTCATCCTGCCAGCCAAAACGGTCGTTAATTAATTTCTCCTTGTTTATCCAAAAGGAGGATTCTCCCTTAATTAATTGAACTATTTTTTCTACTGTTTGATTAGATGACAAAGAAACTAAACAATGACAATGTTCGACATGTCCATTAACAGAGTCAATAAAGATACCTTTCTCATCGGCATTTTCCTTTATATGCTTCCATACTTTTATTCGGATATCCGGAGTGAACAAAAGTGGCAATCTGTCTTTTGTTGTCCAAACCAAATGTATGTAAACTTTTATATGGGGCATTATAAATTTTGGCTAAAGCCGTTTCGTGAATATTTTCAAATCCCCGACTTAAAAGTCGGGGTAATTAATAAATGGGTCCACTTGAAAAAGTCATTTTATGAAAAAGATATTTGATTTCCAGGTGATTATGATGTCAAAACTTTTAATTTTAAATTTTTCAAGTAGACTCATATATCATTTTCTTAAAACTCAGCATTATTCGGTGTACGCGGGAACGGAATTACATCGCGTATGTTGGTCATTCCGGTAACGAAAAGCATCAAACGCTCAAAACCGAGGCCGAATCCGGCATGAGGTGCGGTACCAAATTTACGGATATCGATATACCACCAAATCGGGTCGATGTGCATATTCATCTCTTTCACCCGCTGCATCAATTTATCATAATCGGCTTCACGTTCCGAACCGCCAATAATTTCCCCGATTTTCGGGAACAACACATCCATCGCCCGAACGGTTTTTCCGTCTTCGTTCTGTTTCATGTAGAACGATTTTATATCCTTCGGATAATCGGTGAGAATTACCGGACATTTAAAATGTTTTTCCACCAGATAACGTTCGTGTTCCGACTGCAAGTCGGCTCCCCAGTAAACCGGAAACTCGAATTTGTGTCCCGACTCTTCCAAAATTTTCACGCCCTCGGTATAAGTCAAGCGTATAAAATCGTTTGCCAACACAAAATTCAGACGATCTATCAACTCATTATCATACATTTTTGCCAAAAATTCGATATCTTCCATACAATTATCCAACGCATATTGAATAAGGTATTTCAAAAAATCCTCCGCCAGATTCATGTTGTCGGTAATATCGTTGAACGCAACCTCGGGTTCAATCATCCAAAATTCTGCCAGATGACGAGGCGTATTGGAATTTTCGGCACGAAACGTAGGGCCAAAAGTATAAATCGCTCCCAACGCCATCGCTCCGAGTTCGCCTTCCAACTGTCCCGAAACCGTTAGGTTAGTTTGACGTCCGAAAAAGTCTTTCGAAAAATCGATTTTTCCTTCATCCGTTTTAGGCACATTGTTCATGTCCAAGGTGGTGACCTCAAACATGGAACCGGCACCTTCGGCATCGGAAGCCGTTATTATCGGTGTGTGGAAATAGTAAAACCCGCGGTCGTTGAAATATTTATGAATGGCGTACGACATGTGGTGACGCATGCGAAAAATAGCTCCGAAAGTATTCGTTCGCGGACGCAAATATGCAATTTCACGAAGAAATTCCAGCGAGTGTCCTTTCTTTTGCAGGGGATAAATAGCCGAATCGGCTGTTCCATATATCTCTATTTCAGTCGCTTGAATTTCAACTAATTGCCCTTGTCCCTGCGATTCCACTAATTTACCGTTTACATTGATACACGCTCCTGTGGTTATCGGTTTAAGATATTCTTCACCAAATTGCGCAATGTCTATAACTACTTGAATATTATTTATGGTTGTTCCATCGTTCAACGCTACAAAACTCACGTTTTTGTTTCCGCGACGGGTGCGCACCCATCCTTTCACGTTTACTTCTATTCCTGTTTGTGCCGATTTTAACGCATCGGCTATTGTTGTTCTTTTTAGTTGTTTCATAATAACCCCTAATGCAATCCTAAATCAGGACGCAATTTATTTTATTTTATTTTTTTAGATTCTTCACTACCTTCAGAATGACAAACGCAGCAAACCCTTATCAAAGTTTATTGTTTTAATCAAACGCTCCCATTCTAAGCATATTCACTTCTTTTTCGGACAGGTAACGCCATTTCCCTCGTGAAAGATTTTTCTTCGTTAATCCGGCGAAATATACGCGGTCGAGTTTTAATACCCGATAACCCAATTTCTCGAAAATGCGGCGTACAACACGGTTTTTCCCAGAGTGAATTTCAATACCTATCTGGCTTAAATCTTCTTCGGTAACATAACTAATGGCATCGGCATGAATTTCACCGTCTTCCAGTTCTATGCCGTCGGCAATGGCTTGCATGTGTTCCATAGCCACTGGTTTATCGAGCCAAACCTGATAGATTTTGCGTTTTTCGTATTTCGGGTGTGTTAGTTTCGATGCCAAATCGCCGTCATTTGTTAAAAGCAAAACCCCGGTTGTTGCTCTGTCGAGACGTCCCACGGGATAAATCCGCTCTTTACAAGCCGCTCTCACCAAATCCATCACTGTTTTGCGATTTTCAGGATCATCGGTAGTGGTAACAAATCCTTTTGGCTTGTTCAGTAACACATAAACCTTGCTTTCCAACGTCACCGGCTGATCGTTGAACATTACTTCATCGGCACGGGTGATTTTGGTACCCAATTCGGTAATCACATCACCATTCACCTTCACAACTCCTGCCTGAATGAACTCATCGGCTTCACGACGCGAACAAACTCCGGCATTTGCCAGGTACTTGTTGAGACGTATGGGTGCTGTTGGATCGGCATTTTCCTTGTATTTAATCTGTTTGAAAATCTTTTTCTTTTTAACGAGTTTCTTTTGCCCTTGTGAACTCTGACTCACGGATTGAACGTTTCGGCCCCTATTTTGTGTGTTGCCATAGGTGTTATAGTTTCTTTCACCTCCGCCGCCGTAGCCTCCCGATGATACTCTCTCACCCACTCTCGGACGGCGTTTTCTGCTTCCATCGGGATTGTTTGGGTTGTTGTCGTGGTTTCGGTTGTAGTTTTCTTCATACGACGGACGATAATTATAGTTTCCGTCTTCACGCTGTGGTCTTCTTTCTGTGTTGTAATTTCTGTTTGAAGAAGAGTGTCTCTCATTGTTCGCGTTGCCATAACTCCGGCCAGGTCGCGAATCGTTGTTGTTAGTTGTCATTTTTCTTTTTTAAATTTTAATTTTCAATAACCTCACGGTTGTCTTTTTAAATAATACCTAAAACTTTTTCGTTTCCATGTGTCTGTGTAGAAAAAAGCTTTTCTGTCAATTAAATTCCTGTGTAATTTTTCGGCGAAATTGCCTTTAGTTCGTTTCTTATTTTTTCGTTTACGTTTAATGTATCTATGAAGTCTGATAAACTTTCTTTAGTTATGCGCTGATTGGTTCGTGTTAAAGCTTTCAATGCTTCATAAGGTTTTGGGTAACCTTCGCGTCGTAAAATAGTTTGAATACCTTCTGCCACAACGGCCCAATTATTTTCCAAATCCCGTTCTATGGCCTCCTCATTTAACAACAATTTATGTAGCCCTTTTGTTGTGCTTTTTATTGCAATTAATCCGTGCGCCAATGACATTCCAATGTTGCGGATAACGGTTGAATCGGTCAAATCGCGCTGTAGTCTCGAAATCGGAAGTTTTGCCGCCAGATGTTCGAGCAATGCGTTTGCGATACCCAAGTTACCTTCGGCATTTTCAAAATCGATGGGATTTACTTTGTGAGGCATAGCCGATGAACCCACTTCGCCTTCTTTTATTCGTTGTTTGAAATATTCCATCGAAATATACTGCCACACATCGCGTGTGAAATCGATGAGAATGGTGTTGATGCGTTTCAGTGCGTCGAACGAGGCTGCCAATGCATCGTAATTGGATATTTGAGTGGTGTATTCTTCGCGAGCCAACCCTAACTTTTCCGACAGAAACTTGTTCCCGAAATCTTTCCAATCGATTTGCGAATAAGCCACTCGATGAGCATTGAAGTTACCGGTTGCTCCACCAAATTTGGCTTTTGCCGGAATACGTTTTAACACTTCGGTTTGATTTCGCAACCGATATTCGAAAACCTTAATTTCTTTTCCCAATCGTGTAGGCGATGCAGGTTGTCCGTGCGTGCGTGCCAGCATGGATACGTCTTTCCAGTCTTCGGCAAACTTGCCAAGTAACGAAATTAAATTTTCCAGTTGTGGGATGTACGTTTTCTCCAACGCATCTTTCCACATCATCGGCGTAGCCGTGTTGTTGATGTCTTGCGATGTAAGTCCGAAGTGGATAAACTCTTTAAATTCTTCGAGATGCAGTTCGTCGAATTTTTCTTTCAGGAAATATTCCACGGCTTTTACATCGTGGTTGGTTACCTTCTCTATATCTTTGATACGTCGTGCATCTTGTTCCGAAAAGCTTTCTGCAATTTTCCTCAAAACACCAAATACAGTTTTGTCCACTTTATCGAGCGGAGAAATCCCAAGTTCGCAAAGCGAAATAAAATATTCTATTTCCACTTGCGTGCGATATTTTATCAGAGCATATTCAGAAAAATAAACCGCCAATTCTTTGGTTTTATCCCTGTATCGTCCGTCAATAGGAGAAATGGCAGAAAGTTCGTCGAGTTTCATTTGTTAACGCATTGGTTTTACGAATTTCGAAGCGGGCGAAAATCACTTTCTACCCTACTCCATTCACTATATTTTGATTTTCAGTACCTGCCGAATAAGCAACTTTCAAAATTTTCTTTCAATTGAGAGTACAAAAATAGTGATAATTATAGTGCCGTGAAAATATTTGTAAAAATATTTGCTAAATATTTTGTCACAAATTAAAAACGGTTTATCTTTGCATCACTTTTTCAGAAAGCACCTGTCGACGGACAGGTTTTTTATGGAAAATATTTCGGGCGTTTAGCTCAGCTGGTTCAGAGCATCTGCCTTACAAGCAGAGGGTCGGCGGTTCGAATCC
>MVZJ01000054.1 GCA_002069095.1 Bacteroidetes bacterium ADurb.BinA174
TTGAAATATAAAACACCAGCTCAATTATTTTTTGCATCTTTGGAAAAGAAAATTGCATTTGTGAGTTGAATCTACATTTTTGCCAAAGTTGAAGCTAAATATCATTTTTTCCCATAAAAACACTATTTTTGTACATTTAAGTTTGAAAATATGAACACTGTTGAAAAATTAACAGCAGAAAAGCTACTCAAAATAAAAGCCGTAAAGTTGCAACCATCCAATCCGTTCACGTGGGCATCGGGTTGGAAATCGCCAATTTATTGCGATAACCGTAAACTCATGTCGTATCCCGACATTAGAAGTTTCATCAAAATTGAATTTGCTCGAATCATTCTCGAAAAATATCCTCAGGTTGAAGCTATAGCCGGAGTTGCAACGGGCGCCATTGCACCCGGAGCCATTGTTGCCGATGTGCTCGGTTTACCGTTTGTTTATATTCGTTCGACGCCAAAGGATCACGGATTGGAAAACCTTATTGAAGGTGATTTAAAACCCAAGCAAAAAGTGGTAGTGGTTGAAGATTTGGTTTCTACCGGACAAAGCAGTTTGAAAGCCGTTGAAGCCATCCGCAGGAGTGGTTCGGATGTATTGGGAATGGTGGCTATTTTCACGTATGGTTTTCCTGTAGCAGAGACCAATATGAAAGAATTGCGGGTAGAATTAACTACGCTGACCAATTACGATGCCATTTTGGACAAAGCATTGCAGAGCAATTATATAGCCGAGTCTGAGTTACAAACCTTGCAAGATTGGCGCAAAAGTCCCGATACTTGGGGGCAATCTGCCAAAAAATAGATAAGTAATTATAACAACGTGTTACGTTGAAAGTGCTTACGCGATATATTTCGCAACCCCCTTTCCTTTCGTGACTTCCTCCACAAAGGGAAGAAAGCGAATAAAACATTTTTTTTCGAAATGATAGACTCGCTTTGTTCGTGATAAAGTTGTGCTGTAAAACTAATTCGACTAAACTTTGTTTATCGGCAAAAGCATTATCTAATTATTATGTTACAAAAAATCATTCAACTAACCTAAATGACCGAATTTACAAGCGACATTAAAACCATATTTCACAACGATGTGGATGTTTTTCGTGTGCTATCCGACCTGAGCAAACTCGATTTGGTAAAAGACCAAATTCCTAAAGACAAAATCAAAGATTTTAAATTCGACAGCGATTCCTGCTCTTTTCGGGTTGATCCCGTTGGCGAAGTGCGTTTCAATATAATTGAGCGCGAACCCAACAAGTTGGTAAAGTTTAAATCCGAAAACCTGCCGTTCGATGTCTTTTTGTGGATTCAACTTGTGCAGAAAGCCGAGAAAGATACGAAAATGAAAATGACACTTCGTGCCGACCTTAACCCGTTTATCAAAGGAGTGGTTTCAAAACCGCTACAAGACGGATTGAACAAAATTTCCGGTGTTATTGCATCTTTGCCGTATGATAAGATTTGACGAAGCGACTTTTAGTCACTCCGTCAATAAAAATCAACTGATTACTTAAAATCAGGCGGTTATAGAATGTTAAAAAACAAACTTTTAACACTTTTTATGCAGCTTTTTTGTTAATTTTCCATCTACCAGATATATGATACCCAAAAAAGAAATTTATGAAACCTAATTTACTTGTAACTATTATTGGCTTTTACGCCATTTTTCTTGTTTCTTGTGAAAAAACAGAAAAATTTGACTCTACGTTGGAAGGACGCTGGAAACTCGTAAGTTTCAATACAGCTCCAATGGTAAATATCAACCCGATTTCAACTGAGGATGATAATATTATTCTCACATTTAACCAAGGAGTCTTAACTGTCAAAGGTAACGAAAATGAAAAATTTTATATTAAAAACGGTGAATACTTGTACGAAACAGAAACGAGGAATTACGAATACAGTAGCTCTAAAGTAGTGGATTATATCGTAAAATTGAAAGATATAGAGTATATCTATTATTTTAGAGATGGCAAATTAGTAATAAGCAATGCTCATGTAGATGGTCCTTATTTTGAATTAAAGAGATTTTAATCGCATACTTTTAATCTCGCGCGAGTTTGAAAACTCGCGTTGCGAAGCAATCTCTACACGCAACCATAATAATCGAAACTCCACCTTTTGACGGAAAAGAGAACCAAGTTCCAAGATAATTTTTTACAAAAAGAAAACCGTTGCTCCCGCAATACTAATCACTGCTCCGATAACCTGACGGGCAGTGATTTTTTCTTTGAACATAATTGCCGAAGGCACAATAATAAAAATCGGCACAAGTGCCATAAGTGTTGCAGCGATGCCCGTATCGGTATGTTGCACGGCATAAAGTGATAGTGCCACGCCCGCGAACGGACCGAAAATGGAGCCGATAACAATGGGAATCATACTTTTTTTATCGGTAGTTGCTTTAAAAACGCTTTTCCAGCGTTTCATCACTGTTACTAACAATGCAAAGCTGATAAATCCGAAAACGGCGCGTATTTGTGTGGCAGCAAACACATCGTAATCGCCCACGCCTTTTTTACTGAACACCAAACCAACAGCTTGTCCCAATGCGCCACCCAAAGCAAACAAAACACCCTTTAACGGAACATTTAGTTTCAGCCTTTTTCCTGCAACGGCAATCATAATGCCGATAACACTTACAATAATTCCCAAAATACTTTTTGGAGAGAGTATCTCAGCCAAAAACAACCAGCCAATAACTCCGGTAATCATCGGCGAAATGCTCATGATAAGCATCGAGGTACGTGAGCCGATTATGGTATAGGATTTGAATAAAAACAGATCGCCCAAAAAGAAGCCGATAACTCCCGAAATACCTAACCAAAACCAATTGTATGGCGTTGCATCCATTGGGAAAAACATTCCGCGTGTAATAAGCGTGGTCAATCCTAAAAAAACAATTCCCAGGAAAATACGGATAATATTTACCGCAAGCGACCCGACTTTTCGACCCGCCTGCTCGAAAAAAATGGCACTCATCGTCCAGCAAACTGAGGTGAGTAATGAAGCTATTTCGCCAATATGTGATTGAAAGGGCATAAGTTCTTTTCGGAATTCTATTTTTGAAAAATTTCACGCAAAGGTAAATCATTTATATCATTATCCGTAATTATACTCAAACGGTTATTTTTCATTCTGTTTCGGTGCGCTGCACCTCTAAATGCAGGAGATGCGACAATTTCTACAAATATAATTGGTGCGCTGCACCTTATATTTATTGCTACAGAGTAGCAAAATATTTGTAGTTAGGGTTCATTTGTACCGACATTAAGGTACAGCGTACCGAAATCTATGAAATAGCTAACTAAACAGATAATCATTATCTTTTAAATCATTTTTCGGAATAACCGATTAATTTTATCAACTTCCTGACTGCTTCATCGGGCGATTTTTCGCTACCCAGCAACGAAATGAATTTACTGCCGATAATGGCTCCCGATGCGTTTTCGCAAGCGGCATCGAACGTTGGTTTGTTGGAAATTCCAAAACCGATTAATCGCGGGTTGTTTAAATTCATCGCATTCACGCGCTCGAAATAGCGCAGGTTTTCATCGCCGAATGTATTTTTAGCACCCGTAACCGATGCCGACGAAACCATATAAATAAAACCGGCGGTATTTTGGTCAATGAGTCGGATGCGCTCTTCCGATGTTTCGGGAGTGATAAGCATAATCATATGTAAATCATGTTTTTCGGCAATCGGTTTGTAAGATTGCATATATTCGGAGAAAGGCAAATCAGGGATGATAATACCGTCGATTCCGCAACGTTTCGCCTCTCGGCAAAAATTCTCGAATCCGAATTGCAAAATAGGATTCAGATATCCCATAAATACCAATGGTATTTTTACCGATGAGCGAATATCGGACAGTTGCTCGAAGAGCAGCCGTACGCTCATCCCGTTTTTAAGCGCCTGCGTTCCCGATGCTTGAATGGTGGGACCGTCAGCCATTGGGTCGCTGAACGGGATGCCGATTTCGAGTAAATCGATGCCGTGCCGTTCTAACGATTGAATTACCGGAACCGTATCGTTCAGGTTTGGATACCCGGCGGTAAAATATACCGATAAAATATTTTGTTTTTTTTGCTGAAAAAGTTGATTTATTCTGTTCATAATGTTCTTTTTTGGTGCGAATTTTAAATCGTAATTCGTAAATCTAAAATCGTAAATTACTTAATTGTCTTGTATCTTGTGTCTTGACTCTAAAGTCTAATCCTATCAATAAACTGCCTTACTAATCCTACATTTTTCAATGCCGGACTTATTTCAAATTTGCTGTTAATGTCAATTCCTGCACACATTGGATGCTGAAATTGACGAATGCTTTCCGCATCTTCGGGTGAAATGCCACCGCTCAATAAAAAAGGTTTGTTACCTCTGTAATGCGATAAAACTTCCCAATTAAATTTCTTTCCCGAACCACCGTATTGAAGTGTTTTAGTATCGAAAAGAAAATAATCGCACACACTTTCGTACTCTTTCACCGTTTCTATCGGAAAACTATCTTCGATGCTGAAAGCCTTAATAATTCTTACTCCTTCTTTGCAAATTTCTTCGCAAAAATCGGGCGATTCATTCCCGTGAAGTTGTACAAAGTCTAAAGCGAAGCGTTCGGTTGTTTCGATAATGTTTTCTTTTGTTTCGTTTACGAAAACACCCACGCGTTTTGCTTTTTCGGGTAAATAATCGGGAACTTGGCTTACAAATCGCGACGATTTCCGATAAAAAATAAAACCTATCCAATCTATACCCAAGTTTTCAACTTCACGGATGTTTTCGGCATCGCGCATTCCGCAAACTTTGATAATGCCCTTATATCCTTCGGATAAGACTTTCGATGAGTTTGTACGCTCAGCATTCATTTTTTATATCCGCAATAAATTTGTTTAAACTGCTGCCCGGATTATCGGTTTTCATAAAGTTCTCTCCAATCAAAAAACCTCTGTATCCTGCTTTTCGCAACTCTTTTACGGTTTCGGGATTGGAAATTCCACTTTCGGATACCAACACCGCATCTTTGGGCAAAAGTTCAATCATTTTGTACGACTTTTCCAAATCGACCACGAAGGTACCCAAATTCCTGTTATTAACGCCAATTATCCTGTTTTCTGACGAAACATATTCAATCTCTTTTTCACTGTGGAGTTCCAGCAAAACATCTAAATTCAATTGCTTCGCAAAGCGTGTAAATCGGAGCGATTCTTCCACCGTCAGGGCAGCCGCAATAAGCAAAATAGCACTCGCTCCCGATAGTCGGGCTTGCAAAATCTGATATTCATCCACGATAAATTCCTTCCGCATTACCGGAATCTTCACGTTTTTAGTTGCCGTTTGCAAATCGGTAAGCGTTCCGTCGAAATATTTTTCATCGGTTAGCACCGATAACGCCGCAGCGCCACTTAGTTCATAGCTTTTTGTTATCGTTTCTACATCAGCAAGTTGATTTATCCACCCTTTGCTTGGTGAGCGGCGTTTAAACTCCGCGATAATTCCCGTATCCGACTGCAACAAAGCATCTTTCAATGAATAAACAGGCAAATCGCAATTCGCCAATTCTTTTTCTAATTGAGCATAGGAAACACGACTTTTTTGCTCTGCTACCTCAATTCGTTTATTCGCAATTATTGCACTTAAAATATCCCTCATATAGTTTTGAGTTTGCAGTTTCGAGTTTTGAGTATTTTACTGTGAACTGAATACTCAGAACTCAGGACTGATTACTTATTTACTTCCACAAATTTCTTCAACGCATTCAGCGCTTTTTTGTCGTATAGCGAATCTTTGGCAATTTCAATGCATTCAGCAATCGATTTTTCGGTTTCGATAATTTGAATGGCAAATGCAGCGTTTACGATTGCTACGTTCATCTGCGCCGGTGTTGCTTCGCAATTAAGCACTTTATTGAAAACCGACACCACTTCTTCCACCGTGTTTCCGCCATAAATTTCTTCCTGATTTACTCGTGTAAAACCCAATTCTTCGGGTAAAAACAACTGTTCACCTTTGTTGGAAACAACCTTAAACTGTCCTGTGAGCGAAATTTCGTCGTAACCGTCCAAGCTGTGAACGATACCGAATTTTTTTTTGCTCGCCTGATAAATGTAGCTATAAAGCCGTAACATCGATAGGTCGTAAACACCCAGCATCTGATATTCAGGGTCGGAGGGATTGATAAGTGGTCCCAACACATTAAAAAAGTTTCTTACGCCAAGGCTTTTGCGTACCGGGGCAACCGCTTTAAGAGCAGGACTGAAAAACGGAGCGTGTAGATAAGCAATATTGGACGTTTCTAAGCTTTTTCGCAAAATATCGATGTTGGTTGTGAATTTAACGCCTTGCAGTTCCACAGCATTGCTCGAACCACTGACCGATGTGGCGCCGTAGTTGCCGTGTTTCACTACCGGATAACCAGCTCCGGCTACCACAAAGCACGCCGATGTGGAAATGTTGAACGTGTTTTTTCCATCACCGCCCGTTCCCACAATATCGATAGCCTTGTATTCCTTTAAATCGACGGGAATGCGCATTTCTGCCAACGCCTCCCGAAAACCGAGCACTTCATCCACCGAAATACTACGCATCAAAAATATGGTGATAATGGCAGAAATCTGTGTGTCGGGAACATTTCCTTTCACAATGGCTGTCAGTAATTCGCGGGATTCATTGCGACTAAGATATTGATAATCTAAAAGTTTTATAAGTATATGTTTCATTTTTGGAGTTTATTTAATCCGTCAGGCCGGTAATCGGTCAGACAGAGAGAAAGTTTTTGATAATTTTTTCACCCAGGGCGTTTGCACGCCGTGATGTGCCATTGGTGTGTTTTCGAGTTTTGCACCGAAAGCTAATCCAATTGCCTGATGCCCCAAACAAACGCCCAAAATACTTTTGGTTGGCACATACCGATTGATTAACGGTAATAAATTGCTTGTTTCTTCCGGAATTCCAGGCCTGGGAGAAAGGATTATTTTATCGTATTTATCAACATCGTCCAGATCGATTTTATCGTTTCGAATGACGTCAATATCGTTGTATCCAAGCTCCCTGATAACGTGCCGCAGGTTATACGTGAAAGAATCGTAATTATCGAATATCAGAATTTTCATCTGTTTTTGGAATTAATTATGAAGCGTAGCTGCCAAATCGATGGCTTTTTTTAATGCGCCCAATTTGTTCTTGACTTCCTGAAGTTCGTTTTCATCCACGCTTTGTGATACGATTCCTGCACCGGCCTGATACCAAAGTTGGTTGTTTCGGCTAACGAACGTACGAATGGTAATGGCCTGATTGATATCTCCATTGAAACCTATAAATCCGATGCATCCGCCATATGCTCCGCGATTGTGCTCTTCAATTTCCGAAATCAGCTGCATTGCCCTCACTTTAGGAGCACCCGACAATGTTCCTGCCGGAAAGGTATCGAAAAAAGCCTGAATGGGATTTACACCCTCATCGAGCGTGCCGCTCACGCGCGAAACCAAATGAATAACGTGTGAATAATATTGCACCTGACGGTAAAAATCGAGTTGAACCTTATGCGCATTCCGGCTCAGATCGTTACGTGCCAAATCTACCAGCATCACGTGTTCGGCGTTTTCTTTCGGATCGCTTTTCAGGCGTTCGGTGGCTTCGGCATCTTCCTGCAGGTTTCCCGTACGTTTTGCGGTTCCGGCAATGGGATCAATACTGATAGTCTTGCCTTTAACCTGACAGTGCGTTTCGGGTGACGAACCGAAAATACGGAAACCGCCAAAATCGAAATAAAACAGGTATGGCGACGGATTAATGGTTCGCAATGCCCGATATACCTTGAAATCATCGCCTGAAAATCCTTGCGCGAAGCGCCGCGAAAGCACAATTTGAAAAATATCGCCGCTATGGCAATGTTCAACACCTCGCCGAACGTAGGCCTTGAATTGCTCATCGGTTATGGGACTCGATTCTTCACCCTCTATAAAGAAATCGTACGACGCAAAGTTTCGTGCATTAATCAGGTTTTCCACCTTGTAAAGTTGACTTTCTTCGCCCTCGGCCAGCAATTCGATAAGCAACAGTTCGTCTTTCTGATGATTGAAAACCATCAGGTATTTATACAGAATGTAACGTAAATCCGGTGCATCGTTACGATCTTCCGTGCTTTCTTTTATGTCGATATTTTCGGTATATTTCACACAATTGAATGTGGTGTAGCCAAAAAGCCCCAGTGCGGATGTGTTATTGCCATCGATGCTAAAGCTTTTGATGAAATGATTCAACGCATCGGAAATCGTAAAATTTTCGGATATTTTGTTGTTAACTATTTTCCCGTCGGGATAAGTTTCGGTGCACTTACCTCGATTTATGTCGATGTATGCAATGGGTTTCAGTCCGATGTACGACGTGCTGTTTTCGTTGGCATGATAGTCTGAGCTTTCGAGCAGCGCTGATTGAGGGAATGCGTCGCGAATTTTCAGGTAAAGGCTTACCGGCGTATGCAAATCGCCCATCACCTTTTTACAGTTTGTTTTGAAAGAGTAAGTCATATTTAATGGATTGTTGATTCATATTTAAAATATGTTTCCAGGTCTTTTTCACCCCTACCAGAAAGCGTTAATACAACAATATCGGACGGCTTGAAACTGACTTTATCGAGTGCAGCGAGTGCGTGAGCAGATTCCAGCGCGGGGATAATTCCGTCGGAACGGGTGAGTTCGAAAGCGGCCTGCAAGGCTTCGTCATCATTTACGGCGATAACTTGAGCACGTTTGGTTGTTACCAAATTGGCGTGAATTGGTCCGATGCCAGGATAATCTAATCCGGCGGAAATCGAATACGGTTCTGTGATTTGCCCGTCTTCGTTTTGCATCACTAGCGTTTTGCATCCGTGGATAATTCCAACAGATCCAATCTGAATAGTAGCCGCTGATTCACCGCTGTCGATTCCTTTTCCGCCTGCTTCAGCGAGTACGATTTTCACGTCATCGTCGTTCAGGAAGTGGTAAATTGTTCCGGCGGCGTTGCTTCCTCCGCCTACGCAGGCGAAAAGATAATCGGGAACTGCATGGTTTTCTTTTTCCAGCAACTGTTTCCTGATTTCTTCGCTGATAACCGATTGCAACCGGGCAACCAAATCGGGATAAGGATGCGGGCCGACGGTGGAGCCGATGATATAGTGTGTGTCAATCGGATTGCAGCACCAATCGCGGATAGCCTCGTTGGTAGCGTCTTTCAACGTCATATTTCCCGAAGTTACGGGAATAACGGTTGCTCCCAGCATTTCCATTTTTTTCACGTTCACGGCTTGGCGTTCCACATCGGTTTTTCCCATATACACAATGCATTGCATTTGCATCAGCGCACAAACGGTAGCTGTTGCCACGCCGTGTTGTCCGGCGCCGGTTTCGGCGATAATACGCGTTTTACCCAATCGCTTGGCGACAAGGATCTGCCCGATGGTATTGTTGATTTTGTGTGCTCCGGTGTGGTTGAGGTCTTCGCGTTTAAGATAGATTTTACAGCCGTGTTTATGGGAAAGATAATTTGATAGGTAAAGTGGCGATGGCCTGCCTACGTAATCGCGGAGCAGTTGCTCAAATTCTTTTTTAAACAATTCACTTTCCAAAATTTCAAGATACGAATCCTTAAGTTCTGTGACACAGCGGTGAAGAATTTCGGGGATGTAAGCTCCGCCAAATTCACCGTAAAATCCTGATTTATCTACTAAAAATTTCTGCATATATTGTTGTTTTTGTTTGATTATTACGAAAAAAGCCTGTCGCAGGTGCGACAGGCTTTTCTATTTTTCTTGTTTTATTTTTATTTCTTACATGTGTAGATACGACTGCTTCCCTTACGACTGTTTGAGTTGTAAGTTGCGCCACCAATATCCGTTTGTAAGAGAAAAATTCATTTTTCAATTATTTTGATGCAAAAGTAATTGTAAAAAAATAAAAAGCAACATGTTTTAGGTTTTTTAACTCTTGTTTCTTTGTCATTTCAAAGTTGCGAGATACCCAACTTCGTCCGACTTTACCGTATTGTTTTTAATTTGCAATTCAGCAATGGCTTCGTTGATAAGTTCCATTTGTATTCTGGTGTCTTCATTAATATCATTTTGATTGGCAAATATTTCTTATAAGAATAGAATTTTTTACAGATGAATTCTAAAAAACACATATCATACAGATATGTTCTGTTTGCAAGATTACACAAAAAATTGTTTCTTTGTTCAAAGTATAAATCAAGAATAAATATATGAGAAAAACAGCTTTACTTTTCATGGTTTGCTTACTATCTGTTTCTTTTGTGACGAGAGCGCAAACACGCAACCAAATTACCCTAAAAAAAGGGTGGAAGTTTACACGCGAAGACAATGCCGCTCAATCGAATGTAAATTTCGACGATACAAAGTGGCAATCGGTAACCGTGCCGCACGATTGGGCAATTTACGGGCCGTTCGACAAATCGAACGATATTCATCGCATGGCAATTGTACAAGACGGACAAACAACAGCCATTGAGCATTATGGTCGTACGGGAGGTTTGCCTTTTACCGGTGCAGGTTGGTACAGAAACAACTTTTCGGTTCCCGATTTTTCTGTCGATAAACGCGTGAAAATTCAGTTCGACGGAGCAATGAGTCAAGCCCGTGTATTCGTAAACGGAAAAGAAGCCGGTTTTTGGCCTAACGGTTATAACACGTTTTATTTCGATATTACCGATTTGTTGAACAAAGACGGCAAAAACAATACGCTTGCCGTTCGCCTCGAAAACAACGAAGAGCAATCGCGATGGTATCCCGGCGCCGGATTGTATCGGAATGTACATCTCATCGTGACCAATAAAACACACATTCCCGTTTGGGGAACATATGTTACTACGCCCGTTGTAGAAAAGAGTTTTGCACGCGTAAACGTAAGAACGAAGGTTGAAAATAGAGAAAAGGACGAGGGTATAGTAAAAAAAGTTTTACAGCTCAAAACTACGATACTTGATCCGGAAAATAATGAAGTCGCTTCGCAAACATCGGATTTAACTAAGTTTGACGGTAATGAATTCAATCAAACACTTATAGTCGAAAATCCGAAACTATGGACTTTAGATGATCCGAATTTATATCAAGTAAAATCTATTTTATTCGTAAAAGAGATTGAAAAAAAAGTCGAAGGAAACAAAACAACTACACAAGAACTTGCTTATAATATCGATGACTATACCACTCCTTTTGGCATCCGTACCATCGAAATAAAACCGAATGACGGATTCTACCTCAACGGCGAAAAAATTAAATTTCAAGGTGTGTGCCTGCACCACGATTTAGGCCCGTTGGGCGCTGCCGTAAACGAAGCCGCTATTCGCCGCCAAATTCGCACGATGCAAGATATGGGCGTAAACGCCATTCGTACATCGCACAACATGCCGGCACCCGAATACGTTCGTATTGCCGACGAAATGGGAATGATGCTCATGGTGGAAACTTTCGACGAGTGGGCAATTCCCAAAGTGCGAAACGGTTACAACCGATTTTTCAACGAATGGGCGGAAAAAGATATTACAAACGTACTGCATCATTACCGCAACAACCCATCGGTTGTGATGTGGTGCATCGGTAACGAAGTGGAGGAGCAAAGCAACAAACAAGGTGCAAAAGTTGCTCGTTTTCTGCAAGATATTTGTCATCGTGAAGATCCCACACGTCCTGTTACAAACGGAATGGACCGTCCCGACCACGTTTTCTCTAATAACATGGCTGCTATGATGGAGGTGGCGGGATTCAATTATCGTCCGTTTCGTTATCAGGAGGCTTATGAGCGTCTGCCACAGCAAATAATTCTTGGAAGTGAAACTGCATCCACGCTCAGTTCACGCGGAGTGTATAAATTTCCGGTTGAAAGACGCTCTATGGCGCAGTACGACGATCATCAGGCTTCGTCTTACGATGTGGAGCATTGCGGTTGGTCGAATCTTCCCGAAGACGATTTCATACAGCACGAGGATTTACCTTACACCATTGGCGAATTTATATGGACGGGAATTGATTATCTTGGCGAGCCGACTCCGTATTATAGTGCGTGGCCCAGTCACAGTTCGTTGTT
>MVZJ01000055.1 GCA_002069095.1 Bacteroidetes bacterium ADurb.BinA174
TTTTGGAGTGAATTATGTTAAAAAAATCCTCAGTTTTTGAAAAAATAGGTTTCCTTAAGCGAAAACGCGTAAGCGCCCTGCACATAGTATGAAAGCATCCGGTCTTCGTCCACATCTTTGTTATTGCGTTTCATAAATTCCGTTTCCACCTTCCAATTATCGCCCTGATAACGTAAATCTGCTCCGTAAAAAAAGTAATTAACTTTGGGAGTATTCAAGTAATCGTAAAACTTGAATGTGGAACGTAATCCTTTCATCGTGCCAAATTCAAGACGACCGCCGTACGACAGTTTTTCGCGCCAAACGGGGTCGTTTATCGTATTTCCGTTATAAGCCCCAAACTCGATGGATGCAGGAACTACACCAATCTTAAAATTATAATCGGCAAGGAACCCGATATCGCGCGTACCTATAAAATATTTTCCTATGAACGGCCGGTTCGCAAACATTAAGTTGGCGGGAGAAATGGTATAAGAATTGAAGATAGGAATACCTGTTTGGCCAAAGGAAAGCGACAATCCTTTTACGGGTTCAAATGAACCAAACAAATCCAACACTTTAAAGTTTCCGTTATCGCTTAATTCAATTTGTCCGCGATACCCGAAATAATTGGTTAAATAACCATGTATCCCCACCCTCGAATTTCGAACAGAAAATCGGGAATTCCCGGTTTTAGTGGCGTACTCAAATTTGTTTTTCATCGTTCCGTCAACCTTAAAGGTCGGATAACGAACGGAATCTGTTTCTTGAGCCGATAACAGCAAGGAAAACATCATGAAAGTTGCGACTAATTGATTTTTTAATGACATATTGTTTTATATTTAACGTTTGAAATTCTTAAACTACCTATTCGTAGTACCGTGTCAATTATAAAATAATGTATATTGTATTTTGTAAATTCTTATGAATAAGTGGTTTAAAACTCGAAATTCAATACTCGGAACTCTTGACTTAACAGTAGTTCATCTGACTTCCAGTTTCTTTTCCTATCATTTTCTTTTTGATGTCTAATCCCCAAAAATAACCGCCTAAACCGCCGTCGGAGCGGATAACACGATGACAGGGAATAATGTATGAAATGGGATTATCGCCGATAGCGGAACCTACTGCACGAACTGCTTTTGGATTGTTCACGGCATTGGCAACGGCCTGATAGGAAGATAATTTTCCAATAGGAATTTCAAGCAATGCCTTCCAAACACTAAGCTGAAAATCGGTTCCCGAAATATGTAAGGGAAGTTTCACAATTTTTTCATTTTTGATAAAATTTGACGCAAGTTCATGTAAATCAGCTTCTTCTTCTCGAAAACTTGCTCCTGAATACCTCTTTTTCATACCGTTCAGCATCGACTCTTTTTCTCCGAAACCGACATAACAAATTCCTTTCGAAGTGGATGCAATAATGGCTAAACCGTAATCGGTTTCGTAAAAGAAATAGTTGATCATTAAATCTTTTACTTCATTTTTGTTCATTGAAATAATGGTAACGACATTGTTCATAAATGTTACTTTTATTCACGAGGTGATTAGCAATCACCCCGTGGGTAGATTATTTTGCAAAAAACTGCTCAAAACCTTCGGAATAAGCAATATCTACTATTCCGTTAGGGTTCACATAAATGAAATAATAATGTAATCCGGGAATTTTCCGGGCAATTTCTTTCGATTTTTCCAATCCCGAAGCCATAAATGCCGTGGCATACGCATCGGCTGTCATGCAGTCGTCGGCAATGACCGTTGCGCTCAGAATATCCTGTTCAGAAGGATATCCGGTTTGCGGGTCGATGGTGTGCGCATACTTTTTACCGTCTTTCAGGTAATAATTCCGGTAATTACCCGATGTAGCTAACGACTCGTCGCACAACGAAAGAATGGTTTGAAGTTCGTGCTTCAGACCTGTACTATCGTCAACAGGTTTGTCAATACCGATGCGCCAGCAATCACCCTTATCGTTAATGCCTTTGGCAACAATCTCACCGCCAATGAATATCATATAATTTTCAACTCCATAACTATTGAGCAATTTGGCAATTAAATCGCAGGAATATCCTTTGGAAATGGCAGAAGTATTCAATTGTACTCTCGAATCGATTTTTATGACATTTCCTTCGCTGTCTATAGTTATTTTATCGTATCCCACAAATTCTTTCAAGCTATCGATAATTTCGGGAGTGATACTGTCCATATTCTTGAAACCGAAGCCCCAGGCGTTAATGAGCGGCGAAGCCGTAATATCAAATTTACCTTCTGACATTCGAGAAACTTCCATAGCTTTGTTGAATACTTCCTTGAACATGGAATCGGGTTTCACCGGTATGTTGTTGTTAATGTTGGAGATGATGGAATTTTCGCGGAAAGGATTAAGCGACTGTTCAAAAGATTCCAATTTTGCCAGAATTTCAGATTCCAACGAACGGTTATAAGCGTATTTTATGCTATATAATGTGTGAAAAATTTCACCGCTATCGTGAAAATAGGTGTAGTTATCCTTTTTTTTGTTGGAAATGCAGGAAATCAAAAGAAACACAAGAAAAGTTAAAAAGAGATGTCTGTACGATAATTTCATAAGCCAATATTGTTAATTATTTCTATAATTTTTTCTTTATTAATGATATACATACCCAGGCGTTCGTTAGAAATTCCGGTTTTCAATTTGTATGTATAAACAGGAATTTCGTTGTCATTTCTTGTTTCTAAATGCATAAACCGGATATTTTTGTTGTTTAATTTTTCTGCAACTTCAAGAATATGTGTAGAAACAACATAAAAAGAATTGTTTGTCTCGGCAAAAGCAGAAATAATCGCTAAAGAACCGTCAAAAGCATCTTTCACGTTTGTTCCTCTAAAAAGTTCATCGAAAATAATCAACATATTGTCATCCTTTGTCAATTTTTGAGCGATTTCTTTAATTCGCTTTACTTCAGCATAAAAATGACTGTAATTGGCATGTAAACTATCTTTCAGGTTAATTGTCGTATAAATTCCAGACAACATGCTAATTGAAAAGGTTTTGGCAGGAACCGGAAACCCTATGTGTGCCAAATAAGCTGCAATACCCAATGATTTTAAAAAAGTAGATTTTCCAGACATATTTGGACCTGTTATGAACATAAAATTCATCTTTTTGTCCATATTTACATCATTTGAAACCGCATTTTCTAAAAGCGGATGAAATAAATTGTTTGCTTTAAAAACTCGTTTATCACTCGACAATAAATCAGGAAAGCAAAAATGGTGTTTATTCGCAACTTTACATACTGCAAATAGCGCATCAAGATAATAAACCAAATCTATGCAGAAACGAATATTGGATTTGTGTGTATAACGAAAAACATAATCAAAAGTTGCAATTTCTATAGCTTTTAATTTTCGTGATTTTTTTATTTCTAAAATAGGCTTAAACTCCGACTGTGTGAAAATGGATATAATTTCTTCACGTGTAGTATTTAAATATTTCACTGTCGAAAAATCATAGTCTTGTGTAAAGAAGCGATACAAAATGTTCAGCAATTCAATTGTATACTCAATACCGCGTTCAACAATATAGTAGTCGTTGTTTGGTTTTATTTTGTAAATGAGCGCATTTTCAATAGCACGAATTTTACTTGTTTTTCTTGTGGGATAATTCCCATAATTGAGGTAATGTTCGATAAAGTCGAGCGTATTTTTGTCAATAATCAAACTCGATATAATATCGGGATTCGAATGAAAATAACGTATGGTTTCTATTCTTTCATTTAAAAAATCAATATCTGTTGAGAGTGTGGACATGATTTTTGTGAGTTCTTGTTTGCCTCCATAAGTTTTACATTGGTTAAAAAAATCGTACAACGATTTTCCTTCAGAGGTTTGAAAAACTTCCAAATCAGCGTTTGTTTGTTTATCTAAATGAAAGTTCATTTCTGACGATTGTCGGGAAGTAAATTAACCCGCATTATTCATATAAAAAGTGCATAATTTGAGGCATATTCCTTATCTTTAAGGTATTAAAAAAACAAAGAATTATAACGCCCCCAAAATTATGCAAGACAAATATACGGCATTTTATAGGAAAAACCAACGAATAATGGTATATTCGCCTCCGTCGAGAAAAGGTTTTACATTTTTCACTATCTTTGTAACCCAATTTTAAAAACAATAAATTGTTATGTTTGATAATTTAAGTGACAGGCTTGAAAGGTCGTTTAAAATACTGAAAGGTGAAGGCAGAATTACCGAAATTAACGTTGCGGAAACGCTGAAAGACGTTCGTCGCGCGTTGCTTGATGCCGACGTAAACTACAAAACTGCCAAGGAATTTACCGAAAACGTTCGTCAAAAGGCACTCGGCCAGGATGTTCTTACATCTGTAAAACCTCACCAACTGATGGTGAAAATCGTTCACGACGAACTGGCTACGTTAATGGGCGGCACTGCAACCGATATCAATATAAAAGGCAGTCCGGCAATAATCTTAATGTCGGGATTACAAGGTTCGGGAAAAACCACTTTCTCCGGAAAACTGGCCAATATGCTGAAATCGAAACGCGGAAAAAATCCGCTGTTGGTTGCAGGCGACGTATATCGCCCTGCCGCTATTGAGCAGTTGAAGATTTTAGGCGAACAAATCGGCGTACCGGTTTATTATGAAGAAGAGAACAAAAATCCGGTAAAAATTGCTCAAAATGCCGTTCAATATGCTAAACAACACGGGAGAGATTTAGTAATCATCGATACAGCCGGACGACTGGCTATCGATGAAATGATGATGACCGAGATTACCGCTATCAAAAATGCGATTAATCCGCAGGAAATTCTTTTCGTGGTGGATGCCATGACCGGACAGGATGCCGTGAATACGGCAAAAGAATTCAATGACCGGTTAAACTTTAACGGAGTTATTCTGACTAAACTTGATGGCGATACCCGGGGCGGTGCTGCGCTATCCATCCGCTCGGTAGTAGATAAACCCATTAAATTTGTCGGAACAGGTGAAAAATTAGATGCCATAGACGTTTTCCATCCGGAACGTATGGCAGACCGAATTCTGGGGATGGGCGATATTGTTTCATTAGTTGAAAAAGCGCAGGAACAATACGACGAAGAAGAAGCCCGCCGGTTACAAAAGAAAATCGCCAAAAATCAATTCGATTTCAACGATTTCATTGCTCAAATTCAGCAAATCAAGAAAATGGGGAACCTGAAAGACCTCGCTTCTATGATTCCCGGCGTTGGAAAGCAAATCAAAGATTTGGATATTGATGACGATGCATTTAAAAACATTGAGGCTATTATACGTTCCATGACACCAAAAGAACGCACCAATCCCGAAATCCTTAACGGAAGCCGCCGTGCGCGCATCGCAAAAGGAAGCGGAACAAACGTACAGGAAGTGAACAACCTCATCAAACAGTTCGACCAAACCCGAAAAATGATGCGAACAATGACAACAGGTGGTGGTAGAGCAATGATGAAAAATATGAGAAGAAAGTAAAAACGTTACAAGATGCGAGGTGCGCGTTTCGAGTTTTAGAGACGCAAGCATTGCGCCTCTTTAAAAAAGATATTTATGCAATTAATTGACGGCAAATTAATCGCCGCACAAATAAAACAAGAAATCGCCGAAGAAGTAACTCAAATAAAAACCGACGGCGGAAAAACGCCACATTTGGCGGCAGTACTTGTGGGACACGATGGCGGAAGCGAAACGTATGTTGCCGCAAAAGTCCAAGCATGCGAAGACGTTGGATTTAAATCCACTCTCATCCGTTACGAAGACAATATTACCGAACAAGAATTGCTCGCTTGCGTTGAAAAACTCAACAACGATACCGATATCGATGGCTTTATCGTTCAACTCCCCCTACCCGAACACATTTCGGAAGACAAAATTATCGAAGCCATCGATTACCGCAAAGATGTGGACGGCTTTCACCCCGTAAACGTGGGTCGAATGTCGCTTGGGTTACCCTGTTTTCTTTCGGCTACGCCGTCGGGAATATTGGAACTTTTGAAACGATATGAAATTGAAACCAAAGGAAAACATTGTGTCATTCTCGGACGAAGTAATATCGTGGGGAAACCCGCGGCTTTATTAATGCTGCAAAAAAGATATCCCGGCGACTGTACAGTAACCGTTTGCCACAGCAGAACGAAAAACATCAAAGAAATCTGTTTGCAAGCAGATATAATTATTGCGGCTCTCGGCGTTCCCGAATTTTTAAGAGGCGATATGGTAAAAGAAGGAGCAATTGTAATTGATGTTGGAACAACCCGTGTTCCGAGCAACAAAACCAAATCGGGTTTTAAACTTACCGGCGATGTAGCTTTCGATGAAGTTGCTCCCAAATGCAGTTACATTACTCCCGTTCCGGGTGGAGTTGGGCCAATGACCATTGTATCACTGTTAAAAAACACCCTGTTAGCCGGAAAGAAAACAATTTTTTGAATAAAAAAATGTGTTGATGAATAATGCGGGTTAAATCCACTCCGTTATTTCTTCCGATGATTTCCGTTTTTTATTGTTGGAATTCGCTTCAATGCTATCGGGATAACCAATGGGCAAAAGCACTACGGATTCCATATTTTCACTAAGCATTAAACCGTCTTTTACGATTTGCGGATTAAAATTGCAAACCCAACAGGTAGCAAGTCCAAGCTCGGTAATTTTCAACACCATGTGTTCCACGGCAATGGCGATATCTATATCTAAATGGTCTTTACCATCGCACGGGCGTTTCCACGATTGTTCACGATTGCCGCAGGCAAGAATGTATAATTGGGCAGTATTAAACCACTCGCGGGGATAACTGTCGCGAACAACTTGTTTTGCTTCTTCCGACCGACAAATGTAGAATTTCCACGGCTGAAAATTTACTGCCGAAGGCGCTAATCGGGCGCTTTCTATTATTTTATCAATGGTTTGTTTGTCAATTGGTTGATCGGTGTATTTTCGAATCGATTTGCGTTCCGCAATTATTTCGTCTAAACTTTTTGTCATTGTTGTTGAATTTATTGGATAACATTAAATATCTTATCACCTCGTTCCCCAAACGCCTTGTTACCTTGTCAAATCAAATTTCCTCCTCTATCCGATAATTATTTCTGTCGGGTGAATTGCGTGAAATAAGTTCGCCCAAAAACCCGGTAAGGAAAAGCAATGTTCCCAAAATCATCAACGCAAGCGAGATGAAAAAATAGGGAGATTCCGTTACCAACCGATACGGATTTCCATGGTGCATATCGTATAACTTAATGGCTCCCACAGCAATAATGGCAAAAAAACCAAGGATAAACATAATACTGCCCAACAGCCCAAAGAAGTGCATTGGTTTTTTCCCGAATTTGTTTAAAAACCAAATAGTAAGCAAATCTAAATAACCGTTTACAAACCGGCTGGCACCAAATTTGCTTTTTCCGTATTTTCGTGCCTGATGTTGCACTACTTTCTCACCGATTTTTTTAAATCCGGCATCTTTGGCTAAAATAGGGATATAACGATGCATATCGTTATACACCTCGATGCTTTTTGCCAATGAACGTTTATAGGCTTTCAGCCCGCAATTGAAATCGTGCAGTTTAATTCCCGACACGTTTCGCGCAGTAGCGTTAAAAAACTTCGACGGCAGATTTTTCGTCAATTTTGCATCGTAACGCTTGCGTTTCCATCCGGAAACCAGGTCGTAATCGTCCTCCTTTATCATCCTGTAGAGTTCGGGAATTTCGTCGGGGCTGTCCTGTAAATCAGCATCCATGGTGATAATCACATTTCCTTTAGCTTTCTGAAAAGCGCAGTGTAAGGCGGGCGATTTCCCATAATTCCGCTGGAATTTTATGGCTTTTACCTTATCCGATTGCTCGCGAAGCTCCGTAATTATTTCCCACGAACGATCAGTACTTCCATCATCCACGAAAATAATTTCGTACGAAAAACCGTTTTCTTCCATCACGCGTTTTATCCACGTATGAAGTTCGGGAAGCGATTCTTCTTCGTTATAGAGCGGTATTACAACAGAAATATCCATATTAATTTACGATTTTTCAATTCAGTATCTGTATTTTCTCAATCTTCTTTAATCTGATTTTCAGGTTCTTTCACATTTTTCGGCGTAAATCTAAGTACTATCGGCACAACAAAAAACGACAAAAACATTCCGATAAAAATATCAGCTAAAATCACGTTGCTGAAAATATAATTCATTGTTGTGGGCAATGGTTGATTTTCGAAAGAGTTCACCATTCTATCGCTTAAATTCATCATTTTCACGGTTTCAACCATATTTTCATACAATTTTCCTACGAATGCCTGATCAATCCATGTGATATGTACAAAAACAATCACGGCTTCCAAAAGCGATGCAAAAAAGAACAGCATAATTCCGAACTGCACTCCGTGCCAGTAACTCATGTTGTTGTTAACAATATCGGTTTTATACTTTGTCAGAAAATAAAAAAGAATAAGCGGTGTGCCGATGGTCAGAAACGATCCGATGAGATTTAAAGCCGGAATGCGGGTTGAACCCATCACAAAAAGATACTTCAACATCCAAAACAATCCCAAAAATATGCCGGCATACATGGCATAATTCATCAACTGACTTTTATCTTCCTGCATAAATAACTTTTTAACTTACAAAAGTAACTAAAAAAGTTGAAAATGTTCAGAGTTTGATGTTTGATGTACGGCAATTGATGTACTAAAAATTAGCTGCTTTGCATATCTGTTTCTTTTTTATACCTTATTAATATAAATTTAACAATTTATATTCATGGATACAACGAAAAATGGCTGTTGACAAAACATCATACGTCAACTGCTCGATGTAAGCGATGCAGAAACGCTCAAAAAAGTAAAAAAACTGCTTTGTTACGAAAACAGAAAGCATCCGACAGATGGGGTTTCCGAACCAGAAGAGAAATACAGGCCTTAAACGAAAAAATCCACAGTTGGAAACAAATTTCGGCAACGGTTTTCGCAGGACACGTCTTGCAATAAAATCCAAAGGTAAAGCGTCACCCATCATTCCACACCCAACATTTTCTCCCTTACAATATAAAATATTCACAAGTTGTGTTAACTTTGCACGAAATCAAAAAACAATACTCTTTTTAACATGGAAAATGTAAAACAACTCACTCCCCTATCCAAAACCGTGGTTGGGGTTCAGTTTCTTTTTGTGGCTTTCGGAGCCACGGTTTTAGTACCTCTTTTAGTTGGCTTGGATCCGTCCACCGCCCTATTTACCGCCGGAATCGGAACATTAATCTTTCACTTAGTTACGAAAGGTATTGTTCCCATTTTTTTGGGCAGCAGTTTCGCTTTCATCGCTCCCATCATTAAAGCTACCGAGCTGTACGGATTGCCGGGAACACTATCGGGATTGGTTGCTGTGGGCGCCGTTTATTTTCTGATGAGTGCGCTCGTGAAATGGCAGGGAATCGGAGTGGTAAAACGATTATTCCCGCCGGTAGTTATCGGCCCTGTGATCATGCTTATCGGACTTTCTCTATCGAGCACAGGCGTTAATATGGCGTCCGAAGACTGGATACTTGCGCTTGTAGCGCTGGTTACGGCCATTATTGTAAGCATGTTTGCCAAAGGTTTGTTAAAGCTTATTCCGATATTCAGCGGAATTATTGTCGGCTACATTGTGGCTATAATAATGGGAAAAATCGATTTCTCCGCTATTGCCGCTGCACCGTGGTTTAGTCTTCCGAAATTTGTTACTCCACAGTTTTCGTGGCAGGCCATCTTGTTTATGGCTCCGGTGGCTATTGCGCCGGTTATCGAACACGTAGGCGATGTTTACGCCGTAAGCCAGGTAGCAGAAAAAGATTTTGTGAAAAATCCCGGACTGCACAGAACCATGTTAGGCGATGGTATCGCGTGTAGTATTGCCGGACTTATCGGCGGGCCTCCCGTAACCACGTATTCCGAAGTTACCGGCGCCATGGTGCTGACCAAGATTACCGATCCGATGGTGATTCGCATCGCTGCCATTACAGGTATTGTATTTTCGCTGGTGGGTAAAATCAGTGTTTTCCTGAAAACTATTCCAAATGCGGTATTGGGTGGAATTATGCTGCTCCTTTTCGGTATGATCGCTGCAACGGGAGTAAATAATATGATACAAAACAAAACCGATATGAGCAATACACGCAACCTGATTATTGCGTCACTTATTCTCACCACTGGAATTGGCGGCGCTATTTTTAAAGTAGGCGATTTCACTTTTGCCGGTATCGGATTGGCAGCTATGGTAGGTGTGATACTTAACCTGATTTTGCCGAGGCAGAAGGAAGAAAAAGAAAGTGAGGCTAAGTAGAATAGTTGTTTGAAAGGATTTACAACAAACATTTTAGTTTGTATTAAAAATCTCAAGTGAAGTCTGTTATGAAAATAATGGATAACTTTACCGTTGCTTACTAATAATAATGATTTTAAAGTTATTCATACGGTTTTTTAAAAATAATTAGACAACAAAGAATGAATTTAATAGACACGGGAGTTGAAAAGGGACTTATTCGGTTTGATGAAGACCGGAATTTCATAACGTACATTCACCAAAACAAAAAGCGGAATTATAACAATCCCGAAGAAAAAGTTCAAGCTGAAACTTTCCTTACTTTAGTTTTGATATACGGTTATCCAACTAACAAAATAAGAATTTATAATTCGGTTCAAATAGGCTCAAAGACAACAGAGGCTGATATAATTGTTTATGAAGACGATGAATGCGAAAATACTTACATTGTTGTTGAGTGCAAGAAAGAAGATGTTACAGATCAGGAATTTAACGTAGCAGTTGATCAGGCATATAGTTACGCTGTTGCCGAAGGTGCTCAATACGTATGGACAACTTCACGCATAAAAAATCAATATTATGAAGTTCCAATCAGGAAACCCAAAAGCCGAATTGAAATTCCTGATATTCCACAATTCGGCGTAAGTAAACTTGCACCTTACAAATATGTGAAAGGCGGCGTTTCACAGACTGATACTGAAGAGAAAAACATTCTTGCTGAACCCGATCCAAATATAAAACAGAAGTTTTTTGAATTACAAGTTGTAAGTGAAAGTGAACTGACAAAGATTTTCATACAATCACATCAGGCACTATGGGGCGGTGGACAACGAAATCCAAGTGTTGCATTTGACGAATTAGATAAACTTATTTTCTGTAAAATTTGGGATGAGAAACACCCAAGAAAAATTGGTGAACCCTACCAATTTCAAATTTTCCGAAACGAAGACCCCGAAGATTTGCTCAAACGCATCAATGCACTTTACGAAGAAGGCAGAAAGAAAGACCCCGAAGTTTTTAAAGACGATATCACGCTTACGGCAAATGAAACACAAACTATTGTAAAGTATTTTCAACGGATAAACCTTAATAAAACTGATCTCGACAGTAAAGGAAAAGCCTTTGAGACATTTATGGGCAGCTATTTCCGTGGCGACTTTGGACAATACTTTACACCGAGGCCGATAGTGAAATTTATTGTTGACAGTCTGCCAATCGAACACAAATCGAGAGTGTTGGACACTTCTTGCGGAAGTGGTGGTTTTTTGCTTTATGCGCTTGACAAAGTCCGTCAACAGGCCGATGAATTTTATGATGACGGCACAATAGAACATTTTAGGCATTGGCACGATTTTGCCGAAAAGAATTTGTTTGGAATCGAAATAAACGAACAAATTGCCCGAACCGCTAAAATGAATATGATTATTCACGATGACGGACACACCAACGTAATTGCAGCCGATGGGCTTTTGAACGATTCGGAAATGCAAGCCAAAAGCAAAAACAAAGAATTTGAATACGGAACCTTCGACTTTATTATCACTAATCCGCCTTTCGGAAGCAGTATAAAACAAACCGAAAAGGCTTATATGCACCAATACAATTTGGCACTGAAAGAGGTTGATTGGCTCAACACTTCTTTGAGCAGTAAAACA
>MVZJ01000056.1 GCA_002069095.1 Bacteroidetes bacterium ADurb.BinA174
GGTTCGAATGAATGTAAAATGTCCGGCATTTGATACGTACCGTCCGCCTGTTCAATGATGTTTTGAGCGAAAAGAACCTTCCCGTTTTCATCATCTACCTTCAATTTATTGTAAGAAATTGCCCCGAAAAGCGATGTTCCATGTCCGATTTTAGCAATCATTATACACCGTATTTCTGTTTAAACTCATTTGCCAATGCCACAATTTTCTGCGACAGTTCCACCAACTTGACCGTCTCTTTTTCCAATTTATAGAGAAATGCCAATGCCTTTTTCTCGGTAAAATTTGTTTTCAACGCCTTTACAACTTGATTGTAGTTTACACCAATTGCCCGAAATTGCGAGTGGAAAGTGGTCAATCGCATATAAAAATCTTGCCCGGCTTTATCTATTTTTACCGTTCTTATTTCACGATTAAAGAGTACCGCAAGTATATATTCCGCTTTGGTTTGTAGTCCCGACTCATCAAAAAGAGCCAAAAATCGAGCATTTTCATCATCCGTCAGACGTACCACATAGCGATTATTTCGCTTTGAGAGTTTGGGTTTTCTACCGCCAGCCCCCCTAAATTCCCCTGCAGGGTGGACTTTTAGGGCAGCACCATTGTTCATTTTGTTACTCATCTTATTCATTTTTTAATCTCAATTTATAAAATCAGTTCGTTTCAAAAAATCCCGACTTTGGAGAGGATTTTAAAGTTAGTTTTCAGGCACGGCGAAAGTTTCGAGTGCCTGAAAACACAACTTGCTCTGTTCCGGCGAACAGAAAATCCCGACACCGTCGGGATTAAAGTTAGTCGATTGAAAAGAATCAGCGGATTAGCCTTGCATCTGTTTCAATACAGTGCAAAATTAAGAATGAAAAATAGTATAAAAGGTATGCAACGGAACGCCAATCAACGCCAAATAAAGCCACAGAGTGCCAAAACTTAAAGATGAGTGAATTTTCTGTTTTTATTTGCAGAAAAAAAGAAAGAATAAAATTTTCAGCATTATTATTCAATTAAAATAATGATTTCAAAAGTAACTCTGTTATTTACTCTTTTTTATATGAATAAAAAACGCACTAATGCTTGAATGCAATTTCATTCAAGCATTCAAAAAAAAGTGCATTAAAACAAGCAAACTAAAAATTGAAATCTTTGAAAATCAATTAAAAATAATTTGATTGTTTAAAAAGCTATAAATCATTATAGAACTTTTTCGCTTTTTATTATTAGCTGAAAAGCAAATAAAAGCATTAATATTTTTCAAAAATATTATTCAAAAATATTATTCAATACAATAAGATAATTAAAACAAAATAATTTATTAAAAAAATCAAAAAATGAAAAAAGAGACACTATTTATTGCCTTTTCAACACAGAAAGGAGGAGTTGGCAAAAGTGCTATGACTACGCTAACAGCGAGCATTTTACACTATCGTATGGGCTATAATATTGCTGTATTTGACTGTGATTACCCGCAATGGAGCATCGCCAAACTGCGCGACAGGGATACCAAAACCGTACTTGATAATGAACGCTTTAAGAAACTGGCGTATAATCAATTTACGTCTATCAATAAAAAAGCATATCCGGTTATTTCGTGCAAGCCCGATGAGGTTATTCAAAAGGCGGAAGCATTTTTAAAAGAGACTCCTATTGATTTTGATTTTATATTTTTCGATTTGCCGGGGACAATTAATTCGGCAGGAGTAATCAATTCTATTTCTATAATGAATTACATATTTTCGCCAATCATTGCCGATAGATTGGTGTTGGAAAGCACCCTTGCTTTTATGAATGTACTAAACGGCATTTTAGTGAAAGGCGGAGAAACAAAAATAAGAGGCATACACCTGTTTTGGAACATGGTTGACGGAAGGGAGAAATCGGAACTTTATGCTCATTATGAAAATGTTATAAAAGAATTAGATTTACCACTGATGAGCACATACCTTCCCGACAGCAAACGATTCCGAAAAGAGATGTCCGCAGAAATGGAAAACAGACAGATTTCACGCTCTACACTTTTTCCGATGGATAAACAACTATCTAAATCAACTCGGATTGATGAATTTATAACTGAGTTTTTACAAATTATTCAACACTGATTTTTATGGAAATAAACAAAGATACACCTATTGACGAAGCATATATCATGTCAATCGTGTCCGAAACACATTCCGGACACGATAAGTTAACACCTAACGTAAACGAACGAGTGCATCAAACTTCAGAGAAAGATAGTTTAGACAATCAACAACAGGAAAATGATAACGAATTGCAAATGGAAAGACAAATCAACGTCAAAGACGAAAAACAAGAAAACAGAGAAAACAGGAAACGTAGAAACCGACAAAACCCGATAGATTATGAGAGTCGCTTTATAAAAAAAGCCGATTTAACCGTTCGCTCGGGTAAAGGTGTGTATATTCGATCAGATTATCACAATAGTATCAACAGGATAATCAGCGTAATAGGAAATAATGAAATATCCATTACCGATTATCTGGATAACATTCTTACACATCACTTTGAAATGTTTGAACAGGAGATAACTGATGTATTCGACAGAAATTATAAACCACTAATTCATAAAAACAGATAATCGCTATGCAACCCTTTTTTATAAATATTTTTTGGCAAGTGCTTCTTGTTATAGCAGCAATAGCCTTATTTTCATTTATTGTTCTATCCATAGCTCTTTACATACAAACAGGCATAAAAGGCAAAAGAAAAAGTTACGGTAATGACATAGAGCGGACTTCTCGACAACAGCCCAAAACAGTAGATATTATGGGAACATCTGGTCAATCGGAACGCCAATCACAGCCAAATAACGCCACGGAACGCCAAAAAGAGAATCGAGAAGAAAAACCGATTACTTTTGCCCGTGAAATTCCGAGCGAGGAACTCGACCAGATTTTCGGCACAAAAGAGAGCGACGTAGTAGACACACAAGAAGACCCGGACCCGAACGAAGACGCAGTAGATTGGCAAGAGGAAGAGAACGATTTGCAGGTACACCGCACTACTGCCGACAACAACAATGATTTTGCCTCAGGAGTCTCTTTCGAGGAGTTACATAAGGTAACTCTACTAATACAGAAAGACGAGTTGCACGCCGAAGAGCAAAAAACCGTAACGGCTGCCGCCCTTAAGCTTGTCCATACAGATTTATGGGAAAAGATGATGGAAGCGTTACCGGATGCAAACGAGAAAATCGCCAAGATGCTCGACACTTCGTCCACAAAAGTCAATACTGTTGAAGATTGGCAAAGTTTCGATATTCGGAATTTTATTTGATTACAGTAAACGAGTTTACGAGGAAACAAGTAAACAGCGTTTACAAAACCACTAAATCCAGTTTTATAAACGGCAATCATTCTGATTGCTGCTTTTAATGCCTTTGCACAAGGAGACGGCTCCGCCGGAATTAATGAAGCCACTAAAATGATTACCGGCTATTTCGACCCTGCCACCAAACTTATCTATGCCATTGGTGCAGTAGTAGGACTTATCGGCGGAGTAAAAGTGTACGGAAAATTCTCATCAGGCGACCCCGACAC
Organism: Bacteroidetes bacterium ADurb.BinA174; assembly: GCA_002069095.1. GTDB lineage: Bacteria > Bacteroidota > Bacteroidia > Bacteroidales > Dysgonomonadaceae > Petrimonas. The sequence continues at coordinate 3,552 of MVZJ01000056.1, forward strand.
GAGCAAGACTGCCGCATCTTGGTTTGGTGCGTGTGTGTTCCTTATCGTGGCAGCTACTATTTTACGTTCCTTCTTTTTGTAAAATGGCTGAATACGAAATCAATAAAGGAGTTGGTCGCAGTGTAGAGTTTAAAGGTTTAAAAGCCCAATATCTTTTCATTTTCGCAGGTGGACTGTTAGGAACGATTGTGCTTGTAGCCATACTTTATTTATTGGGTGTAAATCAGTTTTTATGCCTAATCATCGGCTTTGTTTGTGCTGCATTTATTGCTTGGAAAACATTTGCCATGAATAAAAAGTACGGACAACACGGCTTAATGAAAATCTCCGCTCGAAAGAGCCATCCCCGCTATTTAATCAACAGAAAACGTCCGCGTTCACTCTTAAAAAGGAGAAAAAGAGCATGAGAAATATAAGTAAAATGACAACCTTGGAGAATAAATTTCCGTTGCTTGCCGTCGAGAACGGCTGTATCGTAAGCAAAGATGCCGATATTACCGTGGCATTTCGGGTGGAATTGCCTGAACTGTTCACGGTAACTTCCTCAGAGTATGAAACCATTCATTCAGTATGGAACAAAGCAATACGCATATTGCCCGACTTCACGGTAGTACATAAACAGGATTGGTTTTTGAAAGAGAACTATCAGTCTGACATTCAAAAAGATGAATTGAGTTTTCTCAGCCGAAGCTTTGAGCGGCACTTCAACGAACGTCCCTATCTCAACCACGAGTGCTATCTGTTTTTGACGAAAACCACTAAACAACGGATGGCGATGCAAAGCAATTTTTCCACGCTTTGCAGAGGGAACATTTTACCCAAAGAGATAAAAGACAAAGAGACAGTTATTCGTTTTTTGGAAAGTGTAAGTCAATTTGAACGGATAATAAACGACAGCGGGTTTATTTCGCTTATTCGTCTTTCGGAAGATGAAATTTGCGGTAAAGGCGGTCTGTTGGAGCAGTACTTTTCATTGAAAGGCAAAGAGCACGCATCGCTCGAAGATATTTCGTTAGGCACGGATGAAGTGAAAATCGGCGATAATATTCTCTGCCTGCATACACTTTCAGATAGCGATGATTTGCCGTCAGCGGTCAGTCCGGACAGTCGGTATGAAAAACTGTCAACCGACCGTTCCGATTGTCGTCTTTCTTTTGCTGCACCCGTGGGATTGCTTTTGTCGTGCAACCACATTTACAATCAACTGCTTTTTATCGAAGATAGCGATGAAAACCTGCGTAAGTTCGAAAAAAGTGCAAGGAATATGCATTCACTCGGACGTTATTCGCGGAGTAATCAAATCAACGAACAGTGGATACAGGAGTATTTGAACACTGCTCATTCGCAAGGTTTGACTTCCATCAGAGCACATTTTAACGTGATAGCGTGGAGCGATAATCGGGATGAACTCAAACACATCAAAAACGATGTGGGCAGTCAGCTTGCATTAATGGGATGCACTCCCAGACACAACACCGTGGATACGGCAACGCTCTATTGGACGTGTATGCCGGGTAACGCCGCCGACTTTCCTTCGGAAGAGACTTTTCCTACATTTATCGAACCTGCTTTGTGCTTTTTCAATCAAGAGACCAACTACAAAAGTTCGCCGTCGCCGTTCGGCATTAAAATGGCGGACAGACTTACGGGAAAACCGTTGCACTTAGATATTTCGGATTTACCGATGAAAAAAGGCGTTATCACGAACAGAAACAAATTCGTGTTGGGTCCGAGCGGAAGCGGGAAATCATTCTTTATGAACCATTTGGTCAGACAGTATTACGAACAGGGTACACATGTGCTGTTGGTGGACACGGGAAACTCGTATCAAGGTTTGTGTAGCCTGATACATCAAAAGACCAAAGGCGAAGACGGAATTTACTTTACCTACACGGAAGAGAATCCCATTTCTTTCAACCCGTTTTTCACGGATGATTATGTGTTCGATGTTGAGAAAAAAGACAGTATCAAAACACTGCTTTTAACGCTTTGGAAAAGCGAAGAAGAGAAAATATCGAAAACCGAAAGCGGAGAACTCGGCAGCGCGGTAACGGCTTACATTCATAAAATTCAATCCGACCGAAGTATCACTCCCAATTTCAACAGCTTTTACGAGTTTATGCGTGACGTGTATCGTCCCGAATTGGAAAACAGGGAAATCAAAGTAGAAAAGGATGATTTCAATATCGATAATTTTCTGACCACACTAAGACAATATTACAAAGGTGGACGCTTTGATTTTCTGCTTAATTCCGACAAAAACATCGACCTTTTGAATAAACGCTTTATCGTGTTCGAGATAGATGCAATTAAGGAAAATCGGGAACTTTTTCCGGTTGTTACGATTATCATCATGGAGGCTTTTATCAACAAAATGCGACGATTGAAAGGCGTTCGTAAACAGTTGATAGTGGAAGAAGCGTGGAAAGCCGTCGCATCGGCGAATATGGCGGATTATCTGAAATACATGTACAAAACGGTGCGTAAGTATTTCGGGGAAGCCATCGTGGTAACACAAGAAGTGGACGACATTATTTCCAGTCCCATAGTCAAAGAGAGTATCATCAACAATTCGGATTGCAAAATCTTACTCGACCAACGCAAGTATATGAACAAATTTGATCAGATACAGGCTCTGCTCGGACTGACGGAAAAGGAGAAAGCTCAAATACTTTCCATTAATCAAAACAACGTACCGAGCCGTAAATACAAAGAGGTTTGGATAGGATTGGGAGGTACGCAATCCGCAGTTTACGCTACCGAAGTATCTCGTGAAGAGTACCTTTGCTACACCACTGAAGAGACAGAAAAATTGGAAGTAATGAACAAAGCAGAATCATTGGACGGAGATATGGAGAGAGCGATAAAATTTTTAGTAAACAAATAAGTAAACAACAATATTAAATCACGAAAAAATGAAACAGAAACTTTTAATTTTAGTAACAGCATTGGTGTTAACAGGCTTTTCTGCCAATGCTCAGTTTATCGTAAATGACCCGCTAAACGTAGCGACCAGTATTGCCAATACCGCTAAAGAGATTATTCAAACATCCAAAACGGTAAAGAATACGCTCGACAACTTTAAGGAAGTAGAAAAGGTGTACAAACAGGGAAAAGAATATTATGATGCTCTACGTAAAGTTAATGATTTGGTTAAGGATGCCCGAAAAGTTCAACAAACCATCCTGATGGTGGGCGATATTTCTGATTTGTACGTCAACAGCTACAAATTAATGTTACAAGATGAAAACTTCTCTTTTGAGGAACTTACTGCAATTGCATTCGGCTATACGAGACTCTTGGAAGAGAGTGCTGCACTGTTGAAAGAGTTAAAACAGATTGTCAACCCTTCTACCCTATCGCTCAACGATAAAGAGCGAATGGATTGGATTGACCAAATCTATAAAGAAGTGAGTGAATATCGCTCATTAGTAAGATATTATACAAACAAAAACATATCTGTTTCTTACCTGCGTGCAAAAAAACAAAACGATACGCAAAGAGTACTCGATTTATACGGTTCGGTAAGTGAAAGATATTGGTAAAACAGTAAACGAGTTGACAAGTAAAAAGGCAAAAGTGATAGATGAAATGCTGAATATCAGAATTATTACACACCTTATTTACTCTTTCACTTGTCAACTAAAAAACTAAAATTATGGATTTTGAAAATTTACATCAGGTACTGCGGACGCTGTACACTGAGATGATGCCTTTGGTGGGCAATATGACTGGTATAGCTAAAGGTATTGCGGGATTAGGTGCTCTGTTTTATGTAGCAAGCCGTGTGTGGCAGTCCCTTTCACGTGCGGAAGAGATAGATGTTTATCCGCTTTTGAGACCTTTTGCACTCGGACTTTGTATTATGTTTTTTCCTACCATTGTTTTGGGTACGATAAACGGAGTGCTTTCGCCTGTGGTAAAAGGGACAGGTCAGATGATGGAAACTCAAACTTTGGATATGAACAAACTGCGAGAACAGCGTGATCAATTGGAACGTGAAGCGATGCTGCGAAATCCAGAAACAGCGTTTTTGGTCAGCAATGAGGAGTTTGATAAAAAGATAGATGAGATGCAAGGGCTGAATCCGAAACACCTTGTTACCATCACTTCAATGTATTTGGAAAGAGGAATGTACAACTTGAAAAAGTCAATGCAGGACGCTTTCAAATCTTTTTTGGAGATTCTGTTTCAAGCCGCAGCCTTGATAATTGATACCATTCGGACATTTTTCCTTATTGTTCTTTCCATACTTGGACCAATAGCTTTCGGGATAGCCGTGTATGACGGTTTTCAATCTACTTTGACAGGTTGGTTGAGCCGCTATGTTTCGGTGTATCTCTGGCTTCCTGTTTCGGATCTGTTCAGTGCCATGCTTGCCAAAATTCAGACATTGATGATAGGAAAAGAGATTGCTGCTCTTGAAAATCCGGCATATATCCCGGACGGCTCGAGTGTGGTTTATATCATTTTTATGCTGATAGGTATCGTGGGATACTTTGTTATTCCGACCGTTGCAGGTTGGATAATTCACGCGGGAGGAATGGGCAATTATGGTAAAAACATCAATCAGACAGTGCAAAAAGGCGGTGTTATGGCTGGTGCCGGAGCTGGTGCCGTAGGCGGAAATGTGTTGGGTAAATTGAAAAAACAATAAATGATAAAACAAAGTAATAACATGGAATTTAAATCATTAAAAAATATCGAAACATCTTTCAAACAAATACGGCTCTATGCGATTGTTTTTGGCTCGGTGTGTCTTTTGGTAGTCGGCTTTGCGCTTTGGAACTCCTACTCTTTTGCCGAAAAACAACGTGAGAAGATTTATGTGTTGGATAACGGAAAGTCGTTGATGCTTGCTCTTTCTCAAGATGCTGCAACAAACCGTCCGGTGGAAGCTCGTGAGCATATTCGTCGATTTCATGAATTGTTCTTCACTCTATCGCCAGATAAATCGGCTATTGAAAGTAATATGAAACGTGCATTTTTTCTTGCCGATCAATCGGCTTTCAATTACTACAAAGACCTAACGGAAAAAGGATATTACAACCGAATCATCTCCGGAAATATTCAACAACGTATCGAGATTGACAGCATTCAGTGCAATTTTGACGTATATCCTTATGAAGTGAGAACCGTTGCTCGTCAATATATTATCCGTTCGAGCAATCTGACCGAACGGAGTTTGGTCTCGGAATGTCGTCTGGTTAACTCTACTCGCTCCGATAATAATCCGCAAGGCTTTGTTATAGAAGATTTTCTTATTCACGAAAACAGAGATATTCGAATAGTTAGAAGATAAAAGAGTATGAAAAATATCTTGATAAAAATAGACCGAAAACGAAATTGTTTTAAAGACAAATTAAAACAGAAGTTAGGCAATCTTTCGCCTACGGCTAAACTGAACGGCATTTTGATTGTGATGCTTTTTTATGCGGTAATGACATTGATTATGCTCTTAAAAGCATTTGACAAAAATGAGAGGGCAATAGCAATCAAGCATATCGAGCCTGCTCCGTTGATTGATGCTCCGATAAAACTTGTGCCTGAAAAGGATACCCTTTTAACAGAAAATTTTAAGTAAAACAACCACTAATCCACAAATAATGACAATGAAAGAAAATAACGAAATTTCGACTGCTGTTTCGGATGAAAAAACAACGAAACAGGACTTGCCCAAAACAGATGAGCCGAAAGTTCGAAAACAACTTTCGCCCGAAGAGATTCAAAAGCAAAAGAAGATAATGGTTTATCTGCTGCTGATTTTGGTATTTATCGGTGTGATGTATCTGATTTTTGCCCCTTCAAAAGCCGAAAAAGAGAAATTACAAACCGAACAGGGATTGAACATTGCAATACCGGAAATCTCAGGTGGCGAACTGCCCGATGATAAGGAAACTGCTTATAAATTAGCAGAGAATGAACAAAAAGAGAACGAACGTCAATTGACAATGGGTACGCTTTCTGACTTTTTCGGCGGAACTCAAAAAGCTAACAATCGTCCCGAAGAATGGGAACTGTATGCTGAACCTGATTATCGCTCCGGGAGCGGTAACGAAATCCGCCAATCGGCATCGGCTTATAGCGATATACAAAACACACTCGGTAACTTCTACGAAGATAATTCGAAAATGGAAACTCTGCAACAGCAGATTGATGATTTACAGGCTCAATTGGATGAGAAAAACAGCCTAGAAACTGAAGATAAGGAAATGCAAAAACAGCTAAAGTTAATGGAAAAATCCTACGAAATGGCTGCTAAATACCTGCCGCAAAATCAGCAAACGGCAACAACAAATCCTTTTGAAACTGCCGTTGAGCGAGAAATGGACGAACCGTTGCCTAATGCTCATACCAAAGCGGAAGCCAAATCCAAAGAGCCGATATTTACCGTACTGCCCGAAGTGAAAAACGTGGTTTCGTCACTCTATCAAGAAGTACCGGACAGTGTGTTTATGGCTGAACAATTACAAGAACGTAATCGCTCTTTCTTTTCCGGGACGGAAAATATCAATGAAGGCTTGGATAAAAACACGCTGAAAGTATCGGTTCATGAAACGATAACCATCAAAGACGGCGAAGCTGTTCGTTTACGTCTATTGGAAACGGCACGAGTAGCCAATCTGCACCTTCCGAAAAACAAAATCCTGACCGCCATCGCCAAAATACAAGGCAATCGTTTGACGCTTTCCGTAACGAGTATTGAGCAACAGGGACGAATTATTGCCGTCAATCTCTCGGCGTATGATATGGACGGACAGCAGGGTATTTTTATTCTCAACCACGAAGAGATGAACGCCGTGAAAGAAGTCGTTGCCGAAATGGGACAATCGGCAGGAACGAGTTTCACGTTTAATTCATCCGCAGGACAACAATTGGCTGCCGATGCAGGAAAAGGTGTAATGCAGGGTGCATCGCAATACATTAACAAAAAAATGCGGGAAGTAAAAGTTACGCTTAAAAGCGGACATCTGCTTTTTCTTACAGCAAGTAAATAACAAATTATCAAACTATAAATTTTAACGACAATGAAAATCAAACAACTATTTTTAGCTACCATTTTATTGGCAGGAAGTTTTCTTGCTAATGCTCAAATCGGCTCGGGCGACCTTTATCAAGGAATGAGTCGTGCTATTCCTAACGGAAGAGTAGTTCTGCCTTACGGCTTGCAAATCACGTTCGAGAAAACCGTTCATCTGATTTTTCCCGCTCAAATCCGTTACGTTGATTTGGGAAGCAGTAACATCATTGCAGGGAAAGCAGAAGATGCCGACAACGTACTTCGTGTAAAGGCTGCCGTGCGTGATTTTGAAACGGAAACCAATCTTTCGGTTATTTGTGATGACGGTAGTTTTTACAGTTTCAATGTAAAATATGCCGAAGAGCCGGAACGCCTGAATATCGAAATGCAGGATTTTCTGCATTCGGGTACGAACAATTTACCCACCAACAAAGCCGATATTTATTTCAAAGAATTGGGTAATCAATCGCCTGTATTGGTCAAGCTGATAATGAAAACCATTTGGCAAAACGACCGCAGAGAAATCAAACATATCGGCTCGAAAAAGTTCGGTGTTCAATTTCTATTGCGTGGATTGTATTCGCACAACGGACTTCTGTACTTTCACTTGCAAATGAAAAACCAAAGTGAAATGCCGTACAACATCGACTTTATCACGTTTAAGGTGGTCGATAAAAAAATAGCCAAACGTACCGCTATTCAAGAACAAGTTTTACAACCATTGAGAGCCTATAACGATGTTATCCGTATCGGCGGATTGCAAACACAACGCTCGATATTTGCATTGGAACAGTTCACTTTGCCGGATGATAAAGTATTGGAAGTAACGCTTTTTGAGCAGAACGGCGGTCGCCATCAGACATTTATCGTGGAAAACGAAGATTTAATCCGTGCAAAAAACATCGATAACTTAAAATTGAAATTTTGATGAGACGGATACTTCTATTTTTCGTGATGACGGTGGCGATAGCCACTTCATCACACGCCCAACGGCTTATTCCCGGACAACGTGGATTGCAATTGTCAGCAGGTGTTCCGATTACGGAAAGCAAGCTGTTTGAAAACGGCAATTATACTTTGGAAATGGCGATGACGATTAACCACAAGCGTGCTAATCAATGGTTATTCGGGTTGGAATATGCGAAAAAGCATTTTGCTTATCGTGAAATACAAATCCCTTCCGAAACGGTTGCTTTTGAAGGCGGTTATCTCTTAAATCTCTTTTCCGATGCAGGAAAGAACGTATTGTTCAATACCGGAATTACTGCCGTTGCAGGTTATGAAACGGTTAATCGAAATGAAAAGCTTTTACCTGACGGTGCAACACTATTGACACGAGACCGATTTGTTTACGGCGG
>MVZJ01000057.1 GCA_002069095.1 Bacteroidetes bacterium ADurb.BinA174
CGCGCCAAACTCGCCGTTACACCGCCCAGTTTTCATGTAATGCTCTATAAACCAGATGTAGGGGTCATTTTTAACGGATCCAGTAGATGCTCGTCCGGTTCCAGGAATAGTACCTTTGCCGTTAAACAGAGACGTGCCATCCTCATTGATTAACCATACCTTAACCTTTAACTTGGGGCCGTTTACCACCAACCTATCGTACAAGCTATTAGGGGACTTGTCATACCGAACCGCAATTAGGTTCTCTATCCCAGCAACAGCCGAAGCCACATTACTGGTAGATACCACTTCAGAGTCATAGATGACTACACCGTCAAAATCGTTCTTGTAGGCCTCAACCAATGACACCACGTCCCCGTAAACAACCGTGTCCTTCCCGTGTAACCACTCTCCCGATCGTCTGTACTTATTCCACCAATAGGTGTCAATTTCCCTACCTGACTCCACCACGTAATTTATAAAAAGACGCGGCTGATTTCGATTCACAACTCCTTGGAGTGTGGACACCGTATGGATATCATCCCATAGGGAAAGTACCTTACTCGTCTCCTCGAGATTATACGCAAGGGTATATTTTAAATCAAACATGCCAATAACATCAGAGGACTTCCTTTCACAGGAAACCGCACAAGCAAGAATGACCAGAATTAACCCTACTCTCACGCTTATTTTACTCATGTCAACTTTCTTTTTAATTTTGATGTAAACAAAAACTCTCCACAGGGAGATAACATCATTCGCTTTTGATTTGAGTCTCTATTGTTTTTTACCCGATTCAACCACCCCAGCACTGATCAACAAACTTCAGAACTCTTTTTAGTAACCAATTATCATGGTATAAACTCAAATTGTCGTTCGTGGAATTGAATATATTCACAAACTTCCATCCAAATCGTATTCTCTACTTTAACGTGTTCTTTAAAATACTTTCTAGTTTCAGATCAGGAAAAGAGGAGAAATCCATCACTTTACCGACATAGGCATAATCGTAACGTTGTAGTAATTTCCCGAGAAATTAGGTTTTCCCACAAACATGGGCAGGTTGCGTTTAGAAACGTCCAATGTCTGTTGATGTATGTGTCCCGAGAAGACTGCCAGCAAATTAGGCGTATTCAAAATCTCTTTCCTGAATTTCATGGTAGTAGCGGTGTGTCCCTCCTCGGGCCATGTTTCCCGCCTCTCTATTTGATAGCCACCATCGTGTACTTTATTCCAGTCGGGATGGCCACAACCGTAACCTACCCCCCGTCCGGGCATATAAAAAGGGATATGCGTCATCAACAAAAGGGGAAGACCTGTACTCGCCTGTTCTTGGAAAAACACCAACTGCTCCTCAGAGATTTCATAGGTGGAGTTATCGATGAGTAGTACCCTTACCCCTTTAACATCCAACGCGTAATAGAGCGGGTTGTGTCCTTGGTAAAGTGGAAGTAAACGCTCCTCGATCCAACTTTTCCTTAAATCTTCCGACGAGCCAGACATTCCCTCATAATGCCAATCGTGATTGCCAGCCGTATAGACGTAGTTGAGTCGGGAATCGCGAAGTATAGAGTCCGCCCATTCGATGGCATATTCCGAGGGATAACTAAATATATCTCCCAGCATGGCCAGCAAGTCTACCTCCTTTTCACACGCCACTTGTATGGTTTCCAAGAAAGCGAGCGAAGGCGTGGTCTCTTCACCCGTTTTGTAATGCTTGGTAACATTGTACGCTTCTGACATGCGCTTACTATACTGCTCATACTGCTTCTCCCTATTGTCTTTTTCGAACAAATGGGTGTCGGAAAAAAACAAGATATTAACTGTATCGGTGACCGCTGAGTAGTAGAGAACAATCTGGTTACCCGATACTGAAAAAGACTTTTCCGGTACAGTTCTGTTGCAAGACAAAAAAAGTGAGCATCCGGGTAAGCCACACAAGACAAGGAGTTTTGCAAAAAGCATTGTAAATTTTCTCTTCATATCCATTGTTTTAAAAAGATTTGATCATCGATATGCCCCTTTACAAATACGGTGCATGATCAGAGGGCTATAAAACATATAACGTTTCAGAAATTGCTGACATGACCGGCTTCGCCACTCTATCTCATTTTTCTACGAGCTTTAAAAAGCAGTTTGGTAAATCTCCAAGTAAGTATCGTCCTTGAGGATTATTATTGTTATCATGATTTCTTATATTTTTGAACTCGCTTTATTAATAGTCTACAACCTCTTTCCTTTGCTTTTATTCAGGTTTTTCGTCTTTTTTTCCTCCTTCTTTTTCACCCCACGATTCTTTATCCCGCATTATTCACGCTTTTATGCAAGGCGTGAACCTCGTCAATATAGTGAACTATTTCAAGAAAGTTAGAACGCAACAGACGCATGAAGATAAAAGCGAACAATTCCAAAACAAAGAACTTTGTAAAAATCTTAGTCATAGGTAATCACCTGATAATCATTCAAGAACGCTTTTTATCTTTTATTGCGATGAATAATACAGGATAAGATTCAAAATAACCGTTACTTTAAAGCAGCAGCTACTTACTTTTCACTAATACCCCCACTTTTTCAATACCTTTGAGGGAATTATCTTTCATTCCTTGACGAATGCGAATAAGATAAGCACGCGTTGAATCTAAAGCAACGGAAGTTTTATAGGGAACAGATAACTGATACAGTCCTGCAGTACCTTTCCCGATCCATTTCCCATGAGAATCGGCTAATCTTATTTCGATGGTATCGGTTATAAATGCAGTATCTGTGATATTCTGCTGAACGAATAGCCAAATATTTTGATACGGATACTGATTGTTATTAATAATCTCCAGCGTAACATCATATTGTTCGTTCGAATCAACGGAAAACGAGTCGAACAGAAAATCAAATGCAGTTTGCTTATTCCAATGGCTATTTTTAACCGGCTGGAAACGGTAATAAACCTCTCCCTCGTTGCACGAAGTTAGGAAAGCAAAAACGATAAAAAAACCAACAAACAGTTTATTCCTCATTGCGTTTTGGCGGCCGCCCTCCCCTATTTCTATTATCGGGTCTATTTCTTTTCGATTTTCTTCTTCTCGGAGAGTTTCCACTCTCCTTTTTATCGAAACGGGTAATACTTTGGTCTACGAGCAAGTCGTTTTGCATAGTGTTATCACTTGCTTCAACAACCTCAACATCAGATGCTAACTTAGATGGTTTCTTTCCTTTTTTGTTCAATTCGATGATGTGGAATACACGGTCTTTTGATATTGTTTCCAAATTTACCGGATTATTCTTATCGGTGGAATAGGTAATTTGACCGGATAATATATCGGTTTTGAAGTGAAAATAATCGCAGTCTTTAGTTTGCAAAACAATCTCGCGCGATGGCAGCTTCCGGTTTGCTTCCACGTAAGCATCCACTTCGTAATTCATGCAACACTTCAGTTTCCCGCACTGTCCGGCAAGTTTTTGAGGATTGAAAGAAACATCCTGATATCGGGCTGCCGATGTGGATACCGATACAAAGTTCGACATCCAACTACTGCAACACAATTCGCGTCCACACGGGCCAACGCCTCCTATCCTTCCGGCTTCCTGGCGTGCGCCAATCTGCTTCATCTCAATTTTCACCCGAAATTCTGCCGCAAAATCCTTAATTAATTGGCGAAAGTCAACACGCTCATCGGCGATGTAGTAAAATATCGCTTTATTCCCGTCGCCCTGATATTCAACATCGCCTATTTTCATATTCAAACCCAAGTTTTCGGCTATTTCCCGTGCGCGAATCATGGTAGGTTGTTCTTTGGCTTTCGCCAACTCATACTTTTCCATATCGGTGTGGCGCACCGTGCGATAAACCCGTCGCGGCCCGCCGTTGAAATCTTCCCTGTAATTGTTTTTGCGCATCTGCACCTCTACTAATTTTCCGGTAAGTGTCACCGTTCCGATATCGTGGCCGGGAGACGCTTCAACGGCAACAACATCGCCTTTCTTCAACTCAATATTGTTACTGTTTAAGTAGTATCCTTTGCGGGTGTTCTTAAATTGCACTTCTACCATGTTGGTCATATCCTGCATTTCGGGAAAGTCGTGCAGCCAGTCGTAAACATGAAGTTTGGTAGAGTGTTTGGGGCATCCCTTGCAAGAACCATTATTTCGCACAGTGGTTATTTGTTCGGGTATAATCTCCGCTAATTTATCTGATAATTTTTCTCTGTTCATAATATATACATTGATATTCACACATTTGTGTGCTTGTTGAAATCAGACGCGATAAATCGCGTCTCTACTGTTTCAATAACATCGTTCCTTTCAGGCACAAATCTAAAAATATAATTTTGGCGTTGCCGTTTTGCTCAATTTGCCGGTAGGCAAGCTGAAACTCGTCGTTGAACTGCTGAATATTTTTCTCGTTGATAAACGGCGCGAAACGCTCACCAAACGTCTGTTCCTCTCCGTTGAGGTATATCATCGCGGGTTCGTTGAGATTGCTGATGAAAAACTCCCGAAACAGGCGCAAACAATACAACAAATAGCTTTTCTGCATTTCCCGCCCGATGGAAGCTATTTCGGCGGCAACTGATTTTATCGCTTTAATGTTTCGCGACACCGACGAACGCATCATTTCCTTAAACAACGAAAAGAAATACTTGTCGTCATCTGCCGATTGAATGATGCTGATTGCTTTGGAATAACTTCCGTTGGCAATGTGCGCCACCGATTTAGCATCTTCCTCCTGTAAACCGTAAACCAACTGAATGGACTCCGCCATCTCATCGTGTTCAATAGCACGAATACTTAACGGCTGGCAACGCGACTGAATGGTAGGCAACACATTTTCCAAGTCTTCCGACACTAAAAGAAAGACAGTGCTTTCGGGCGGTTCTTCAATCATTTTTAACAACTTGTTTGCGCAGGCGTCGTGCATTTTTTCGGGCAGCCACACAATCATTATCTTGTAGGGAGCTTCGTAAACTTTTAGGTTCAGTTTGCGGATGATTTCGTCGCTTTCCTTCGCGTAGATAATGCCTTGTGCATTTTCGGCGTTGATGAAATTCAACCAGTCGTTCAGGTTAAAATATGCGTTTCCGTTCAAAAATTCGCGCCATTCGGGCAAGTATTCATCGCTCACTTTCGATTTCACCACCGGAAACACGAAGTGTAAATCGGGGTGCATCAGTTTGTCGAACTTGTGGCACGACGGGCAGTTTCCACAAGAATCTTCCGCACCTTTGTTTTCGCAATTCAGGTATCGTGCGTAAGCAATTGCCAACGGCAATTTTCCTACTCCTTCGGGTCCGTAGAACATGCGGGCGTGTGGAATAAAACCCCGCTGCACGGAATCGATGAGATGTTTTTTTACATCGTGAAGCCCTATAATGTTGCGAAAATACATATACGCTTAGTCCTATTTTTGCAAAAGTAGTGAAAAAGAGCGAAACTGAAAAGCCTCTCAAAAAGTAGTTATTTTTAAGGACTTTAATACACCTCCCTGGCCACCCGATAAATACTTTCGGTTGCCCCCAAAGCATAATAATGAATACCGAGAACATTGTGCCGCATCAATTCCTTGCTTTGCAAAAGGCACCACTCCACTCCTACTTCAACGGCATCGGTATCGGTTTTGCATTTGCGGAGTTCGCGCGCCAGGTCTTCGGGTATTTCGGTTCTGAAGACTTTCGGAAGTATATTCAACTGGTTTCTCAGGTGGATGGGTTTAATACCGGGCACAATAGGAATGGTTATACCTTCGGCACGGCATCGTTCAACGAAATCGAAATATTTTTGATTATCAAAAAACATCTGCGTTACTAAATAATCGGCGCCGTTATCGGCCTTCATTTTGGTATAAAAAATCTCCGATTCCATATTCGGCGACTCCTCGTGTTTTTCGGGATAACACGCCATTCCGTACGTAAATGGGGTTTCGGGCGCCGAAATAGCAGAGCCGTCGAGAGCAATGCCCTTATTGAAATTATTCACTTGCTCCTGCAAGCCGGAGGCATACGTATGGCAATCCATTTTCCGCTGTTCGACGTCGAGTTTTTTTGTATCGCCTCGAAGCAACAGCAAATCGGTAACGCCTAAGAAAGCCAAATCAATAAGCGCATATTCGGTTTCTTCTTTCGAAAAGCCTTGTGAAATAATGTGCGGAACAGCCCTGATTCCGTATTTATTTTGAATGGCCGCTGCAATCGCTACCGATCCCGGTCGCCGGCGCACGTTCACTTTTCGAATAACACCATCTTTGTCTTCCTTGTAAATATTTTCGCTGTGGTGCGTAGTTATATTTATGTATTTCGGGCCAAACTCTTTCAACCGGTCAATAGTATTGAAAACCTGATTGATACTGTTTCCCCTCAACGGTGGCAGTAGTTCAAAAGAAAATACCGGTTTTTTAGTTTCAAGTATAAGTTCTGAAATATTCATTGTAAACGTTTGCTATTAAAAACACTCGGTCGTGTTTCTTTTACTTAAATATCGCCCTCACAATATCCATTCCGTTGGCATATAACACTAACCCAATTAACAAGATCATACCTGCAATCTGGGTGTATTCCATAAATTTATCGCTAGGTTTTCTTCCCGAAATCACCTCAAAGAGAAGGAAAAGTACGTGTCCGCCATCCAATCCCGGGATAGGAAGAATATTCATAAATGCTAAAATAACCGAAAGAAACGCAGTCATCATCCAGAAAGCATACCAGCTCCATTTCGCCGGAAAAAGATTGCCGATAGTACCGAAACCACCCAACGACGATGCTCCTTCTTTGGTGAAAATATGCTTAAATTGCCCCACATACCCTTTCAGCGTGCGTATTCCGTACTTTATTCCTGCCGGGAAAGAAGCGAAAAACGAATAATGGTCGGTAACCAAATACGATTGAATATTGAATCCTAAAATTGCAGTGGTATCTAGCTGAGCCGAAACGGTTTGAAGTACACCATTCCGATAGAAATCGACTGATATTTGTTGGCCTTTATTTTTTTGAAGTTCGTTTCTGAATTCCATAAAAGTGGGCGTTGCCACACCGTTCACGCTAACCAGACTATCTCCTTTAGCAAGCCCCATTTTTTCAGCTTCGGAACCTTTTTGTACTTTGTCCACCACCGTTGGTACATCGTCTTTATATCCGGCAAAGCCTTTTTTATCGCGCATAAGCTGTTGAACAAAATCGGCAGGTATCTGAATATTTACTTCCTGTCCGTTTCTCAACACTGTAACTGTTTTGGCATTGATAGTATGAGTGGCAAAGTTATCAATAACTCCACCACGATCAATAATTTCCTTGCCATCGGCATATAAAAGAATATCACCGTCTCTGAATCCGGCTCTCTCGGCAGTTTCACTATATTCCATCCCCGATTTCACGTTACTCATCGGGATGTACGAATCACCCCACTTGAAAACCATCATCCAGAAAATAATAAATGCCAGAATTATATTGAACAAAACACCGCCAATCATCACTAAAAGCCTTTGCCAAGTGGGTTTCGCACGAAATTCCCATGGCTGAACAGGTTGAGCCATTTGTTCCTTGTCCATCGATTCGTCGATCATCCCCGAAATTTTCACATAACCACCCAGCGGTAACCATCCGATACCATATTCCGTTTCGCTATTTTTGGGCTTATATCTGAACAAGGCAAACCAAGGATCGAAGAAAAGATAGAATTTTTCTACTCGGATTTTGAAGATTCGTGCAAAAATAAAATGTCCAAATTCATGAATAATAACAAGAATAGACAAACTCAGTATCAGTTGTAACGCTTTAATTAAAAAAGTCTCCATTTATAGGATTGTTAGATGTTTATTATTTGGTGTTTGATGTTGTTAGCGCAATTTTTCGCGCTTCTGAATCGGTTTGTATATAATCGTCCAACGAAGGATGCTGGATAAAAACAGTTTTTGTCATTGTTTGTTCAATCAGGTCGCTCATTTGCAGAAAACCGATTTTTTCCTGTAAAAAAAGTTCCACCGCTATTTCGTTGGCAGCATTCATGATGCAAGGCATATTTCCGCCTTTTTCAATCGCCTGATAAGCTAATCCCGGGTTGCGAAACTTTCCGGTATCGGGCTTTTCGAACGTGAGTGTTGAAAGTTCAAAGAAATCCACCGGTTTTATATCCGACGAAATCCTCTCGGGATACGAAAAAGCGTACTGAATGGGCATCCGCATATCAGGCAAACTAAGTTGTGCTATCACTGACTTGTCCTTGAACTGAACCATAGAATGAATAATGGATTGCGGATGCACGATAATCTCAATCTGAGAAGGATTTACATCGAAAAGCCATTTTGCTTCAATCATTTCCAAGCCTTTGTTCATCAACGTGGAAGAATCGATAGTAACTTTCGATCCCATATTCCAGTTGGGATGATTGAGCGCCTGTTTTTTGGTTACTTCCTGTAATTGTTTCATCGAAAAATTTCGGAACGGTCCACCCGATGCAGTAAGTAAAATTTTCTCGATTTCGTTGTTCCCTTCACCGTTCAGGCACTGAAAAACGGCCGAATGTTCCGAATCGACCGGCAAAATCGGCGTGCGGTTTTCAAATGCAAGTCCGGTAATTAACTCACCAGCAATAACCAATGTTTCCTTGTTTGCTAACGCAATGGTTTTTCCTGCTTTTATGGCCGAAATTGTCGGTTTTAATCCGGCAAAGCCTACCATAGCCGTCAACACAATATCGATTTCGGCATCCTGCACTACCTGTTCAATGGCATCTGTTCCAGCCCACACTTTCACAGGTAAATCGGCAAGTGCTTCTTTCAAGCCCTTGTATTTGGTTTCATTAGCAATAATCACCACTTCAGGGTTAAATTGATAAGCCTGCTCGATCAACTTATCCACCTGATTATTAGCTACCAAGGCATACGCCTCGAAACGTTCGGGATGCCGTGAAATAACATCCAGCGCCTGCGTTCCGATAGACCCTGTGGAGCCCAAAATAGCTATTTTTCGCTTTTGATGATTCATTAAGTGTAGTAATTGCAAACAAATGTGCAAAGATAAAAAAAAACGAGCACCCTTACAATCTAAAAAGAGCGTGAAATACAATTAATGATAAAATTGGGCGATTTTCTCCAGCAATTCATCAATGTTTTTTGCTTTCAACGTCCGATTTTTCGTATGAATTATCCAAATGTTCCGTTCATCATCCATTGAAACAGTTAACGGAGCCTCAGGAGAAATGCGATAACCTTTTCGCGATAACGCTTTTGTTGTCCAACGCGCCATCAGACTGTTAGGATTATTAACCTGTGTAGCAATATGTTTGTCGAGCAGTTTTCTCACTACAAAACTGCCGTATTCCTTGTCGAAATCGTAAGAATTATGTGCAAAAACACTATCGAAAATACCTTGCAAAACCATATCTTCAGGGGTTCCTATTTTTACGCCGTTCAATTTTTCCATCAACCAGATTTTATCCGCTACCTGCATGGCTGTTTCCAGTTCGTGAGTGGAAATAAATATGGTTTTCCCTGTTTCACGCGCTAATTTTTGCAACAGCAATAAAATGCTGATTCTATTCGGTAAATCGAGATGTGAAGTGGGTTCATCAAGTAAAATAATTGGTGTATTTTGCGCTAGGGCACGTGCGATAAAAACACGCTGCCTTTCACCATCGGACAGTTCGTGAATATTGCGGTTTTCGAAACCCTGTAAGTTGGTCATTTCGATGGATTCGGCGATAATTTTTTCATCGTCAGCCGATAGGCTGCCCAACCAGCCGGTGTAAGGATCGCGACCAATAGAGATAAGTTCTTTCACGTTGAAAGCGGCTACCGAACGCTGATTAGTAAGGACAATGGATATGAGTTGCGCCCGTTCTTTGGGTGTTTTCTCCAAAATATCTTCACCGTTGATGATGATTTCACCAGAATAAATAGGCTGTAAGCAAGCCATAGAACGCAACAACGTGGATTTTCCACAACCGTTTTTACCGATAAGCGCAATCAACTCACCCTTGTCTGCCGAAAGGCTTAGGTCTTTTTGAACGATTTTCGGTTCCTTTTTGGAAGGATATCCGATACTTACGTTTGTGAGTTGGAAAAACATGTGAATTGTGAGTTGGGATTTCGTAACTTGAAATAAGTAGATGCGATGCATCGCTCTACTATTATAGTTCAACCAGTCCTTCCGGTAAATTCATATGGATTATTTTCTTATCGGTGTTGATTTCGACGATAAAATCTTCTGTTGCCGGAATCAGTAGTTCCGTTTCCGATTTTTTCACGACAAAAAGAACATTCAAGGTTGCAGAATCAACACTTTCAATAAGGCCTAAATTTCGCAAATACTGATCGAAAACAGTGTAACCGATAAAAAAATTCCAATCTAATTTTTCGTCGTGTGAATTTTCCGAAACCTGTTTGCGAAGCAAGAAAACATGCAGGTTGGCAAATTGGGCAGCACGGGTTTCATCGTCTATATCTTCGAATTTTACGCGGGCGCCGGTATCGGTGATGAAAGTGATTTCCTCGATAAGAAAAGGAACAAAAATGCCGTCAATATCTAGGAAATAAAATTCGGTATCGATATCGGCGTACGCCGGCTTATCGAAAACGAGCGAAATCTCACCTTTAATTCCGTAAGATTTCTGCAATTTCCCGATTTTGATGATTTCGTCCTTAGTTATCATTCGTTATTTTCGCCGTTGCGACTTTATCGTTTTCAACCTACGCTTGGAAGCCGTATTTTTCACATCCGCGATGGAGTAATTTTCATTATCTAATTGAATCTTTCTACCGGAAAGTTCGTATAAA
Organism: Bacteroidetes bacterium ADurb.BinA174; assembly: GCA_002069095.1. Classification (GTDB taxonomy): domain Bacteria; phylum Bacteroidota; class Bacteroidia; order Bacteroidales; family Dysgonomonadaceae; genus Petrimonas. Next base: position 10,736 of record MVZJ01000057.1, read on the forward strand.
TCCGCAATAATTTTTTCATCATTAACATCTTTGTTCCACTGCATATAAGACTTTTTCATTTGCGCAGTGAGCTGAGCAATAAGAAAATCCTTCTTCTCTCCATCTTCCATATCGGCAGCAATAACAATCATCTTTTCCAGCAATTTCCCATAATGCCTGTATTTCATTGTCGGGCGACTGTAATTCAGTTTTCCGGGTGAAGTATTTAATTCTTCTTTCGTCACCACTTCATAGGGATAGTCGATATCGAGTTTGAAATCGGACATAATGGCCAGATGATCCCACAAAATATGCTTAAAATCATTCACATCGCGCAAATGCGGAAACATATTTCCCATAATATCTACCACAGCATAAGCGCATTTCTTGCGTTCTTCCTTGTCCTCAAGCATCACGCAATGATCTACCATATTCTGTATGTTTCTCCCATATTCGGGCAAAACCAGTTTTTTCTTCTGAGTGTTGTATATCATATTCAAAATTTATAAGCTAAACCTATGCCCAAAATCTGACGAAACTGTACACGCGGGCCACGTGAAACTCCATTTTCGTCGATGTAATCCACATCATCGTCGTAACGTAATGTAGCGTTGAAAGTGGAACTCAGATATTTGTTAATCTTCATACTTAATAGAACGTCCCAATCCACATCAATGTTCCCGAAACTGTTATTATAAGCCGTAAAAAAATCGGCCTTTGAAATCAAGTCCACATTTTCCATAATTTGCAGTTTATATACTGTTTTCAGGTACGATCCGAGCTCGCCTTTAAAACGTTTTTCGGCTTCAACTCCAAACATTCCGGCTTTTGAAAATTCATCATCGAGAACCCACGTAAATTTCGCAGCCAAAGGCGAATAGTAAAGTGAGAAATTATTGTTCGGCTTATAATCCAAACCGAGAGATAGCGTACCGTAACCGGGCGCCATAAAATTAGAGATTCGCTTGATAGGAGTTACTGCATAATTATAACCTTCGGCAAATTGAGTTTTGAAATCGAAAAGGCCGGTATAAAATAGCTTTTCTTTAGCTTGATAACCCAGTTTTGAGGCGAAATCGATTTTATCGGTGCTTTTTCTAACTCCGGTAGATGCCGTACGAGCT
>MVZJ01000058.1 GCA_002069095.1 Bacteroidetes bacterium ADurb.BinA174
CGCCAATTCCTTGTTGGCCTGAGAGATTTTGTTTTTCAGGTCTTCTTTGTAGGTTGCTAATTTCTTTTGCAGTTGCTCATCTGCGGTGGAAATCATTTGTAGGGCAAGAATAGCGGCGTTTAACGAGCCGTTAATACCGACAGTAGCAACAGGGATTCCCGGAGGCATTTGTACGATGGCGAGCAACGCATCCATACCGTCCAACGAAGCATTTATGGGAACTCCTATAACGGGAAGCGTAGTCATCGATGCGATTACGCCCGGCAGGTGTGCTGCCATTCCGGCTGCGGCAATAATCACTTTAATTCCGCGGCTTTGAGCATTTTTGGCAAATTGTTCTACGGCTTCGGGCGTGCGATGCGCCGAAAGGGCATTAATTTCGAACGGAATTTCCATTTCGTCGAAAAACTTGGCGGCTTTTTCCATTACGGGTAAATCGGAAGTGCTGCCCATAATTATGCTTATAATTGGGTTCATGTATCGGTTAATATCAACGTAGAGACGGTGCGCACACCGTCTCTACGAGGGTTTGTTACTGTCCAACCAAAGCTTTGTAGTCGGCAGCAGAGAGAAGCTCGTTGAGTTCGGCTTCGTCTTCAATGCTCACTTTAATTAGCCAACCTTCTCCGTATGGGTCTTGATTTACCAATTCGGGTTCGTCATCGAGTTTTGGATTCACTTCGAGAACTTCGCCGGTAATGGGCATCATCAGGTCGGAAACTGTTTTTACGGCTTCAATACTGCCGAAAATGGCGCCTTTGTCAACTTGTTCTCCTTCGGTAGTGATGTCAACAAAAACAATTTCTCCGAGTTCGCTTTGTGCAAAATCAGAAATTCCGATGTAGGCTTCGTTTCCTTCAACTTTCACCCATTCGTGGTCGCTTGAATACTTTAAATTTTCAGGGAAATTCATAGATTTTTCTTTTTTAAGTTTATAAAAATATTTATTGATAAGTTTAATGACAAAAAGACCGATAGCCGATGCTTGTTGTTTAAAAGTCTAAAGTCTGAAAGTCAATTTTTAAGCGGTTTAAAATTTGAGGTAAAAATACTATATATTTTCGTTATTGCAAAATCTTTTTTAATAAGTGTTGGGTGTTGAGCACTGAGCGGAATGTTTTTCATTAGGTTCCGATCCACACGAAGAGAAATGAGATGACGAAGCCAAGGAAAAAACCTCCGACAACCTGCCCGAAAGTGTGTCTTCGTAATATCAATCTGGATGTTCCAACCAAACCGGCTACCAGAAAAAGCGCCATAAAAAGATAGAAAGGATTTGAGCTTTCGATGAAATAGCTTACCGACATTACACCTCCCAATAAACCGCCTATACCAAACATGTGTGCGCTTATTTTCCACCAAATGGTAATAAATATGGCAATGAGTATAACAGCAATGGAAGATGCGGTGAGCATAAGAAACCAGCTTGTCATGCCTATTCGGTAGTAGTAGAAAATCATGATCAGGTAAGAAACCAAAACGATGGTGTAGGGGATGAAGCGTTCTTTTCTTATCTTTAGCGACAAGTCGGAAATCAATTTTAACTTATAAACCACGTAAATTAGAATAGCCGGAATTACAAACGAGAAAAGGATTACAGGCGTCATTATCACCCAAAACTGATTGACAAACAGTAATTTGAAATGTGTGTAGATAAACAGCAGTAAAATACTGTAAATAGGCATTAATAACGGTTGAAATACCGACGATATGATTCGAGAGAATTGATTCATTTCGGGAATTACTTTTTTGAAACGGCAAAGTTAAATCTTTTTTCTTAAACGGGCTACAGGAATATTCAGTTGTTCCCGATATTTGGCTACGGTGCGCCGGGCAATAATGTAACCTTTTTCGTTTAACAGCGCTGTAAGGTGTTCATCCGTGAGCGGTTTCGACGGATTTTCGTTTTCGATACATTCTTTCAAGGAAATTTTTACTTCGCGCGACGAAATGTCTTCTCCCGCTTCGGTTTGCATAGCTTCGGAGAAGAAAAATTTCAACGGATAAACACCACCGTTGGTTTGTACGTATTTGCTGTTGCTCACGCGGGAAATGGTTGAAATGTCGAATCCGGTTTTTTCGGCAATATCTTTCAAAATCATGGGTTTAAGCATGGTTTCGTCTTCGGTGACGAAGAAATCGTACTGAAAATTAATAATCGCCTCCATTGTTCGTTGGAGCGTGTTTTGCCGTTGTCGCACCGCATCGATAAACCATTTTGCCGAATCCACTTTTTGCTTCATAAACAATACGGCTTGCCTGGCATCATTACTCATGCTCTCTTTGTTTTGAGCGTATCCCTGCAACATTTCGGAAAAATCGCGGTTGATTTTAAGTTCAGGTATATTTTTGTTGTTCAGATGCATATTGATTTCGCCGTTGTAGGACTCCACGATGAAATCGGGCGTAATGTTGCTCATGGCAACTTCTATCGAGTCGCCCAGCGCATTTCCGGGTTTAGGATTGAGTGAAACAATCTCGTCGATAACATCGCGTAAATCGTCTTGCGAAATATTAAGTTGACGCATGATTTTATCGTAATGTTTTCGTGAAAATTCTTCAAAATAATCAGAAATTATTTCCAGCGCCAGTTTGTTTTCTTTTGTCGGTTCGTTCCTTTCCAACTGAAGTTTTAGGCATTCCTGCAAATCTGCTGCACCAACACCGGCAGGATCGAGTTCTTGAATGATTTTCAGAATCGATTTTAATTTCGGCTCGTCAATATCGAGATTTTGCTGGAACAACAAATCATCGGATATGGCTTGCAAGCTGCGTTGTAAATAACCGTTTTCGTCGAGGTTGCCGATGATATATTCGGCAATTTTCTGGTCGCGGGCATTCAACTGACGTAGTCCGACTTGTTCGATTAGAAATTCGTTGAGGCTTTTATCGTTGGAGTAAGTGGCTTCTATAAAATCGGGTTCGTTTCTTTTATAGCTTCTATTTAGCCGGTAATCAGGGATATCGTCTTCCGAAAAGTAATCGCCCAGCACGATGTCCTCTTCCGAGATATTATCTCCGTCTTCGGGAAATTCATCAGGATTATCCGTGTTCAGTTCTTCGTTGCCTTCTTCCAGCGCTGGATTATCTTCGAGTTCTTGTTTTATTTTATCCTCCAGTTCAACCGAATTCAACTCAACCAGCTTTATCACCTGCATTTGCAAGGGTGATAATTTTTGAGTTTGTTTGAGTTCCTGTTGTTGCTTGAGTGCCATAAATGACTAAAAAAACCTGTTTTAGGAAAACAAAGATAGTTAAATTACCCTTTTCGTTATTCAAGTTAACTTTTTTTTTGTTGTTGCCGGAAATTAGGTAAATAGTGAAAAATTTTATATTTTAGCCGACAAAATCGGCTTGTGATGAAAACAAATAATAAAATACCGCTTATCCCTTTTCTTTTTGTTGTGACGGTTTATCTTGTAGCAATGTTTTTTGAACAGCAATGGCTGTTATTAATATTCAAACCGTTAATTGTTGCCACTTTATTGTTTTATTTTCTGAATGTTACCGGGAATATGTTCGTTGAGTTTAAATGGTGGATGATATTTGCGCTGGTTTTTTGTATGATGGGAGATACTTTTCTGATTTTTAGCCGTGGAGATGAGTTTTTCTTTATTTTGGGTTTATCGGCTTTTTTGGTGGGGCATATTTTCTATATTTTTGTTTACAAGAGGATAGTAAAAAATAAATTCATATCCTTTCACCTGCCGAAAACGCTGTTTGTTACTGCGTATGTTGCTTTCTTGCTTTACCTGTTAATCCCGCGTGCGGATGTGCTTTGGCTGCCGGTTGTCCTGTATGCTTTGGTAATTGGTATGATGTTAGCCTTTGCTTTTCACTTGACGAAGATCGGGAAAATGGGTTGGTTAATTGCTGCGGGAGGTTTTTTGTTTGTAATTTCCGATTCTTTTATAGCGTTGAATAAATTTTATACTCCCATCCCGCAAAATCATTGGATAGTGATGATTACTTATATTGCTGCGCAATTTCTTATTGTGGAAGGGGTAACAAGATATATTTTGCAACGATGACGATTTAGGGATGTGCAATAAATAAGTTGTAATAAATAATGTAATTATTATAAGTTTTTATTTCACGTTCTTTTCCGAATCTTTTTTCATTTCTTTCCGAAATAAATCGAAAAAATCGGGTTCGATGGGTATATATGCTGATTGTTTCATTTTGGTTTTTTCTTTTAGTATGTAGAACAATTAGCGATGTTTTAAATTTAAAACTTAAAAGCTACGTGGTTATAAATCGAATTAGGTATTTATGCGGATATTCATTCTTTTTTTTATAAATTTTGAAATAAAATCATTATGAGAAAATTATTTATCGTTTTTATATTGTTAGCGCTGACCGGAGCATTTGTGAACGTAAATGCACAAAGTAACAAAACCGTTGTGGGACAGTGGAAATACAGTGTGCCAGAGGCGCCTTACGGGTACGAAAAAGGAGTTATTTCTCTTACTGAGAAAGACAAAGCATTATCGGGCGATCTCATTTTCGACTCAGGCTACAAAGTGAAATTAGCGAGTGTTTCGCTCAAAGCCGATACGCTGAGATTAGGTGTGTATATTGAATCGGAATACATTACGGCAATTTCTAAAGTTAAAGGCAACAAAATAGATGGGACAGTTGATTCATCGTTAGGGAAAATGACCTTTAAAGCCGAAAAGATTTTGTCAAACGAAAAAAGGGAATAGTGTCAAGTCAAAAGTTTCGAGCTCAACCCCGCTTATTTTGTTTGTACAAAGGCAATCGATTGGATTGAGAAAAAAGAGAAAAAAGAGAGGTTTTAGTATTTCAATTATTTCAAATATGTTTTTATTAAAACCTGATGATATTCAGTATTTAAAAAACGAACTTTTGAAACGAAAACCCAACATTTAAGTTGTTCAATCCTAAATGATTACCAGTTGTTTTTTGTGGAAATCCATTAGCGTGGCATAAATCGGATGTTTTCTGAGAATTTCCCTGTTTCCCACCATAAATAATTGTTGGCGGGCGCGTGTGAGCGATACGTTTAATTTTCTGTCCACCGTGCCGTCATCGTTCAGGTTGCACAAAAAGTTGAGTTGATACGGCTTGTTCACGCAAAACGAAATAATAATCACATCACGCTGACTGCCCTGAAAACGCTCCACCGTATCCACCATAATATTCTCATAATCTGCAACATTTGCTTCCGCAAGTTTATGCTTGATAAGTGCGATTTGATTGCGGTACGGGGCAATAATTCCGATGTTTCGTACATTGAAATTCCGCTTATCGTGAGCATAAACTGTTTCAAGTGATTTCACAATTTCCACGACGATATCAGCCTCATATTCATTTGTTTTTGACGAAATATTTGACGAAATTAATTGTTCTGTGGAGAAAAAAGTGATTCGGCTGCTTGCTACGTTTCGTAGGAAAATGTTTTTACATTCCGGAAACGACGATTCCCATCGCTGCGACTGCCATTCTTGCGCAGGTAAAAGACTTTGCGGATAAAAATGCTTCGACGGAAACGCGGCGATTTGTTCGTGCATTCTGCCCTGAATGGTGAGTTGTGCGTATGCGTATGTCCAATCGTTTTTTATGCAGTTGCGCAGTAATCGCTCAAACAGCGAATGAGCGCAGTTGGTAATTCCGATTTCGGTTAATTCGGTTTCTTTTATTACCGATGTGATGTTCTTTTGCAAAACAATGGCAGGCAATTGATTGTGGTCGCCAATCATAACAAATTTCTCGAAATTAGGCAATAACCCGATAATTTGCGGTTCCAAAATTTGCGATGCTTCGTCTATAATCGCTACATCGAATTTTTTTAGGTTGAAAAGTTCTAACTTTCCGTTAATGGATGCCAGTGTGGAAACAAAAATGCGGGTATTTTCGATTTCTTGTCGCAACGATTCTCTGTTTTTGGCTTTTTCCGAAATGTTTTGCAACAATCGGTCGCGATATTTTTCGTCGCACGAAAGTTCGGTTCCCACACGGATAAATGCGTTATTTTTCTTTCCAAAAGCAGTGTTTATTGCTTCGCAAAGTTCGTCCACAGCACGATTGGTGTAAGCCAAAACCAATATGTTGGCATTGGGTTTCGCGTAATACTCCTCAATCAATCGCTTTGCGAAAATGGATGTTTTTCCGGTTCCGGGCGGGCCGATAATCAAAAAATAATCTTCGGCTGCCATTGCTTTTTGGATGATGTTTTCGGGATAATTGCCGTTTTCTGCTGCCACTTTCTCAATTTTTGGCTTTGCAATTCCCAACAACAAATCTCGTTGTTGTTTTGCCGCGTTCAGAAAAGAGAAAAGGCTTTTGTACATACTATTGTACGATGTGTCTAAGGTGTCGTGCTCAACTGCCCAGAGTCTGTTTTCGTTGAAAAACGTGCGGTTTCGCTGTTTGTTTCGAAAACGAATTTCGATAAATTCACGGGAGATTGAAGCAATGTTTCCTTTCAAAATCTGCTTGTTTAAAACGGTATCTTCTTCGCTTTGTCGCGGGTAAACAATACAGATTTCGCCTTCACGAAAGTTTACAATGTCGTTTTCAGCATGATTTCGGCGAAAAATGATTTTCATGTCGTTGCCCGAATCGTCAATCGATTCAATGGACAAATCGAACAAAACATCCAACGCTTCGGCGCGTTCGGTAAAATCGCTGTTCCACAATGAGGCTATGCCTGTAGGTGATTCGTACTCAATATCTCCAATTTTTTGTAGGTACAACTCTCTCGAAATAAAGCGAATGTATCGGTAAAAGTAGCTCAATTCAGTTGATGTACATTGCTGCAAAATCGATTTGAAGTCTTCGATTTTTTGCGTGTAAAATTTGGCAGTACTTTTCGCAAAATCGGTGGTGGCATATAGTTCCTGAAAAAGTTGTGCTAACGTTTCATTGTTGCCATTCATTATCTTGTGTTCATTGGCAACGATGTGATTTCTGACGTTAATTATCTCTTTTTCCAATCGTTGGAATTCGGCAGCAAAACGCAGGTTTGTTCCCGGCATATCGCCCGATGAGTACAAAATGGCCGCCTCTATTTTGCGCGGAGGCGCATTAAAAACGCTTTCAATCATCAGACGGTAAACTCCGGTTTGGACTTCGTGATTCGGATTAATTTTCCCAACATCGTATGACGGAAAGGGTAGTTTCCCCGATTTCAACTCCACGATTTTATGTTCTTTTTTGTTGATTTGCAGCAAGTCCAATCTTCCCTGAAAACCGTATTTTTCACTGAAAAAAGAGGGCTCGAGTGTGCATTTTCGCACATCTGTGTTTCGTTGCGGAAAATCTTCTACGATTACTCGCTTGATATTTTCAAACTGCGAACGCGCCTTTTGCATAAACGCCCTAAAATCTTCATCCGAAGCGATATCCTCACAACTTGTATATTCGAAAGGCGATTGCTTGAACGACTTGAAAAATGTTTCGTCGAAGGAAACTTCTTCGGGATTTTGTGCAAAAATCAACTCGTCGAGAAAAAAGTTTGCTAAATTTCCTAACAAAAGGTACGAACGGTTTTCGAGTGTTTCGAATTTGTTTCTGAAATAGTGCATCGGTGTAATGCAGTAATCGTGAAAACACTCGGCGATAGCTGATGCATCAATCAGATAATCGGGTTCCAAGATAATGAGTTTGGGAATTAAATGCCCGTTTTTGTTTATCGAAAAATCAATCAGATTAAGTTGCGCACCTTCCCAAAACTGTTCTACTGAACTGTTTAGCGCAGCATTATCGGGGTGCACGTTATATTTTACGGTAACTGTTGTACCCGGATGTTTTTCTACCAAACATTCGATTTCGAGTTTCTCTTTATCAATATGTTGAATTTGAACGCGAAGTATTTTTTCGCTATACGAGGAAATTGGTTCGAAACATACGCCTCCTGACGCAACCGTTTCGTTGCCAATTATTGTTTGTAGAAAATTAAGTAATGCGCGCTCGTGTTGTCGATATTCGGTTTCTATCAGTTCTTCTTTCTTTTTTCTAATCTCCTTAGCGCGAACGCGCAAATGTTGCAACTGCCATTCCAACTGCTTGGGAAGTTGATGTTTTTGTGCCAGAAATACCAATCGGGAAAATAGGGTAGGGAACTGCATTGTTTCGTTGGCAGTATGCTCCCTCGACAAGCGTTCCAATAACTTTTTCAGTTCAAAAAGTTTATCGTTATAAGTTGACTTCGAGTTTGAAATTTGCTGAATTTCAGCGATGTATGTGTTATAATCTAACATTATTAATTTTTCAATTTTACCATCCTATCAATTTTCACGACTTTCGAACTGTGGGTAAATGGTTAATTAAAGGAGCCTGGGTTTAGACAAAATTTATTAAATCTTGAACTAAAAGCCAAAACAACTTATGTTAAAAATCCATGCCATGAATGGATGTGATGTTGATATAGCTAATTAGAAACAATTGGAGATGTATTTATAATTATTTACAAAACAATTCAATAATTTTCGGCAAGAAAATTAAGATTCCTGTTGCCAGTGCAGCAATGGCCGCTACTAAAACCCCTGCAGCTACCAAATCTTTCACTTTTTTTATCGCTTCGTTCCGTTGTTTACAAACAAAATCGGAAAGTGTCTCAATGGATGTATTTATTGCTTCGAACGCGAAAACCAATCCTATAACTATAATTATCGCCAGCCATTCCGTTGTGGATATCGAGAAAAATATTCCCAGCAAAATAGCTAAGATGGCCATTATAAGATGAATAATTGCGTTGGGCGTTTCGCGAAAAAGTGTTGCTACGCCCTGAAAAGCGTATTTGAAACTATGTACACGTTTTTTAAAAAAATTACTCATAAACTATCTCTTTTTCAAATACATAATCATCCATAATAAAGCCGTTGCCGATATCAATTACTTCTTCTTTGGCAAGAAAAAATCCGGTTTTTTGATAAAACTTTATGGCGTTTTCGTTGTATTTATTTACATTTAAATAAACAGCGCTTTCATTTTGCATTTTCGTTTCGTTAATTGCCGTATTGAGCAGTAATTTACCGATACCTTTTTTTTGCATATCAGGCAAAATATAGATTTTATGGATTTTGGTTTTGCCGGTATTTTCGCAATTGTGTTGAATGGACATGTAGCCCAGAAATTTATCGTTTTCTTTTGCCAGAAAATAATGATGATTATCCATTTCCATCTGTTCCTGTAACGACTTATCGCTGTACATCCAGTTCATCATATACTTTATCTGGTCGGGTGACAAAATTTCTTTGAAAGCGTGAGGCCAGGCCACATTTGATATAGCTTGAATATCCTTGATGTTGTTTTTGTTCGCACGAATAATTTCAATCATGTTAAAAACAATTTATTATCTTTCAAATATACTAACTTTATTGTTTTTTGCAAAAACTGCCCGATTTATTGTCGTAATTGAAGCGCATTTAATTACTTTAAGTCTTGTACTTAGCCGAATTTATTTGAAGTTAGAGCATTCCCTACAATTTCAAACTTTCTTTATCATTCCATCCTCCAGTTGAACAATTCGTTGTCCGTAAGCAGCAAATTTATCGTTATGCGTTACCTGAATAATGGTCATACCTTCCGAGTGTAGTTCTTTAAGAGTTTCCATAATCATTTCGCCCTGTTTACTATGAAGGTTTCCTGTAGGTTCATCGGCAAGAAGTAGCTTCGGTTTACCCACAATAGCGCGAGCTATGCCGACCAATTGTTGTTGTCCGCCGGATAATTGTTGTGGAAATAGGTCTTGCTTTGCCACAATACCAAATCGGTCGAGTAGGTCGGCAACCATTGCCTGACGCTCTTTTCGTTTCACTCCTTTGTAAATCAACGGTGTTTCGATATTTTCATATACCGTCATCTCCTCGATAAGATGATACGCCTGAAATATGAAACCAACGAAATCGCGATGATATTTCCCCCTGTTTTTTTCGTTAAGTTGCGTAACATTAGTGTCGTATAACCAATACTCACCTGCGGAAGGGGAATCCAGCATTCCGATAATGTGGAGTAGAGTTGATTTACCGGAACCGCTTGGTCCCATAATGCTGAGATATTCCCCTTCGTTAACTTCAAGATTAATATTTTTAAGCACAAATGTGCGTTGAAATTTTGAATCGTAATATTTGTCGATGTTTTTTAAAGTTATCATACCTTTTTGAGTTAAAAGTTTTTTATTCAATTAGTAATTATCAATTATCAATGAATAATTAGTAATGTGCAATTAGCAATTGTTCATTGTTCATTGCACATTGTTCATTGATATTACTCGTATCGTAGCGATTTTACCGGATTTCGCATTGCTTCTTTCAGCGAATTTAGCACAGAAACAGCAATGGTTAGCAAAAGAATTAAAACTCCTGCCAACACAAAAATCCACCAATATAGTTCTATCTTTACCGTGAAGTTTTTCATCCACGTTTGAGCCAGATACCATGCACCAATCAGTCCCAATACCACACATGGAATTGCTACTTTCGTTATCCGAAACAAAAATGAGGATAACATCGGCTGCAGTAGCACCATTGATGCGGCGAATTGCAAGATTTTTACGGTAACGGGCAATTTCGTCGTTTAGATAGCCGAGAAGTCCCATTACGGTAACTAACAAAATCACAAAACCTCCAACATAAAGTGCATTTCGAAATCCTTTTTGTGCCTGATATCTGTTCTCTTGTTCCGCAGCCAGACTATATACTTGTGCTTCGCCTCGTGAAACGGCACTGTTGAAAATATCGGTAAATTTCTGCATAACATTGTAGTTGTTTCCCGGTCGAGTTTTTATTAGAATTAGAAAATTGAAAGCCGGATTCTTTTCAAATATCTCGATAAATCGCTCTCGCGGCATATAGAAGAAAACGGAAGGACGTTCATCTTTGCTGCTGATACTTTCCATAATAAAATCGTTGAAAATGCCGGAGATGTTGGATGCACCATTTCTGTTATGCTCCGTTATTTCCACACTTTTCCCTACCACACCGTCTGTCCATCCGTTATTCATTACCAGTAAGTCGGCTCCTTTCTTACTAATCATTACTTCGTTGGGTGCTGAAATATCTTTTTTGAAAGACTGTCCGGAAACCATTGGAATATTCAAGATGGAAAAGTAGCTGTCGTCCACGAAATAGTAATCGGCTACATTGAACAAATCTTTATTGCCTTCGGGCGAAAGTACATTATTCCCCGATGCTCCGCCAGTCGTACCCGAACCCTTTTTCCCTCCTAAGCCAATAAAGGAAGAAAAGCTTGAATTACTTCCATCTGTATCCGCTAAACCTCCTGCACCAACTACAATCGATACCGACCCTGATACACTTGTTCCACCCTTAATAACTCCTCCTCCACCGCCACCGCCGTACCCATAATCTGCACCAGAAGCTCCACCGCCACCGCCACCAACAACAAGATACTCCACCTGAGTCACGCCATCGGGAACCTTCCAGATAAGAGAAGAGGTAGTAGCTCCTACTGGCAAGGTAAATTGGTTAATCGTATAGCTACCATTAACAGCTCCTGTCATAATAGGCGCATTGGCAAGTGCAATTGCACACCCTGTAACTGGCACCTCATTATATTCGATAGGAGACCTTGAATCATCTACCGAGTAAAGAGCATAGCAATATTGAGTATTAGTATTAAGCCCTGTGTCTATGAAGGCATTACCATTGTCTTCATAGATGGTAGTTCCATCTGTTCTAGAAGTAGGAATAGAACCTTGTTTCCTTACTATCAGGGTATTAGTAGAACCAGTACCAGGAGTCCAGTTAAGAATAATAGAAGAATAGGCTACTGTAGGGAAAGAGAGATTAGTAGGGGTTGCCATATTAGACAAGGTACCACAACTAGATAAGTATTCA
>MVZJ01000059.1 GCA_002069095.1 Bacteroidetes bacterium ADurb.BinA174
ATATTTACACTTGAAAATCAGCCATATAAATAAGTGTAAAACGCCTATTGATTTAGATATAATGAAATTACAGATTTGTAAAAAAACAAAACACTTAAACCAAACTAATAATAAACACTCATGTCAAAAATTAAACTTACAATCGCAGTAATTACTGCTTTATCCCTCTGTTTTATCGGAATTTCTTGTAGTAATTCTAAGAGTTCGCAAGAAATTATTGTTGGTGGAGACAACACGGTATTAATCCTTGATTTTGAAAAATCGAATGATAGCATAAAAGAAATTAACTGGCAGATTACGACATCGGAAATTGTCAATATGCCTGATACGATGATTAGGCATATGAAAACGATTGATGACCATAAATCGGTAGATAATAACAGTAAGATTTTGATTTGTTCTTCCAGCGGAGGAACCGTTTTAGTGGATAGGACAACAAAAGAGTGCCTGTTTTATGCAATCACTCCCAATGCACATTCCGCCGAATTACTGCCCAACAATCGAATTGCCGTAGCTTTATCAGTTACAAAAAATGGTAATAGTATCGAGCTATACGACGTAGATAAATCCAATGTAGTGTTATTTAAAGACTCACTTTATTCCGGGCACGGAGTTACTTGGATTGAAAAGCGGCAACTGCTTTATGCATTGGGATACGACGTTTTACGAGCATACTCTTTGGTAGATTGGGAAACAGAAACGCCAAGTTTAAAACTGGAAAATGAGTGGAAATTACCGGAAACAGGAGGACATGACTTGTTCGCATCTTCCGATGATCAACTGTTGCTGTCAACATCCTATGCGGTGTGGAAGTTCAATATAAACAATAACGAATTCACTCCTTTTGAACCGATAGCAAATGAACCGCAAGTAAAGTCGGTTTATTATGACGAAAAAACAGGACATCTTGTTTATACCAAAGGAGAAATCGATTGGTGGACTCACAACATATACTCACTAAATCCGCCAAAAGTTATTAAAGTTCCGGAAATTGATGTGTATAAAATTCGGTTTGTGAAATAAACGAATCTCTTTCTGTTTTTCTTTCTTTTCATGTAGTTTTGACCAAACGATAAAATAGTGTGGTGGCTTAGGCTTTTGTGATTAGATGTAATATCACGGTGCGCTGCACCTTATTTTGGATAACTATTTGATTAGGCTACAAATATTATCGCTGCTCTGCAGCTAAATTGACAACACAAAACCATAAAATAGTGGGAATATTATAGTGCTCATATTTGGATTACATGGCAGAATAGTTATATAGCGAAAGGACACAAAGCCACAGCGTGGCGATAATATTTGTAGATTTTAGAAATACCTATAATTAAGAGGTGCAGCGCACCGAAATATTGAAAATCATCAATTCCCACCTTCAAAACAGCCAATATTTCTTATCTTTGCACTTTCAATCAGCAAATTCATAAAAATGAACATCGAAAATATACTTCAAGAAGCCGTTATTGAGGCAGTAAAAGAGTTATACAATGCCGATATAAACGCATCGCAAATTACGTTACAAAAGACAAAGAGAGAGTTTAAAGGACATTTTACCCTTGTAACTTTTCCTTTGCTAAAAATATCGAAAAAGAATCCCGAACAGACTGCACAGGAAATCGGCGAATATCTGTCGAAAAAATCACCCGTTGTATCGGAATTTAACGTGATAAAAGGATTTCTAAACCTTACTATCGCACCCGAAGTGTGGATAAAACTACTTCAATATATCAACGATAATCCCGAATTCGGTTTCACACCCGTTGCCGACGATGCGCCACTTTTTATGGTGGAATATTCGTCGCCCAACACCAACAAACCGCTCCATTTGGGACATATTCGCAATAACCTTTTGGGACATTCGCTTTCGGAAATATTGAAAGCCAACGGTAAACGAGTGATAAAAACCAATATCGTGAACGACAGAGGTATTCATATCTGCAAATCGATGTTGGCATGGCAAAAATGGGGAAATTCGGAAACTCCCGAATCGTCGGGTAAAAAAGGCGACCACCTTATCGGCGATTATTACGTGCTTTTCGACCAAAAATATAAAGCCGAATTAGCCGATTTGCAAGCGAAAGGATTATCGAAAGAGGAAGCCGAAGAGCAATCTGCCTTGATGTCGGAAGTTCGTGAAATGCTTCGCCAATGGGAAGCGGGCGACAAAGAGACGGTTGAGTTGTGGAAAATGATGAACAATTGGGTTTATGCCGGTTTCGACGAAACATACGAAAAATTGGGCATCACATTCGATAAAATCTATTACGAATCGGATACCTATTTAGCCGGAAGAGATGAGGTATTGCGAGGATTGGAAGATGGCATTTTCTACCAAAAAGATGACAACTCGGTTTGGGCTGATTTAACGGCGGAAGGGTTGGACGAGAAAATTCTGCTTCGTTCCGACGGAACATCGGTATATATGACACAAGATATCGGTACTGCCAAACTTCGTTTCGACGACTACCCTATCGACACGATGATTTATGTTGTTGGAAATGAACAAAACTACCATTTCCAGGTGCTTTCTATCTTGTTAGATAAACTTGGTTTCGAGTTTGGAAAAGGATTGGTGCATTTCTCTTACGGAATGGTGGAGTTGCCGGAAGGCAAGATGAAATCACGTGAAGGTACGGTTGTAGATGCCGACGATTTGATGAAAGAAATGATTGACACTGCTCGTGAAACATCGCAAGAGTTAGGAAAATTGGATGATGTTTCTCCCGAAGAGACCGAAAATATCACTCAAATGGTTGGTTTGGGTGCTCTAAAATACTTTATTTTGAAAGTCGATCCGAAGAAAAACATGACTTTCAACCCGAAAGAATCTATCGACTTCAACGGAAATACAGGTCCGTTTATTCAATATACCCACGCTCGTATTAAATCGATTTTACGCAGAGCAAAAGAGCAGGAAATTGCTGTCCCGGAAACGCTTTCAACAGATATCACTATCTCTGAAAAAGAGGAAGGTTTAGTGCAACTATTAGCTGAATTTGAAAACATTGTAAAACAAGCCGGAAACGAATATAACGTTTCGCTTATCGGTAACTACGTTTACGATTTGGCAAAAGAGTTCAACCAGTTTTACCACGAATATCCGATGTTGCGCGAAGAAAACGAAGCCCTACGTGCTTTCCGACTTTCACTTTCAAAGAATATCGCATTAACTATAAAAAAAGGAATGAAACTTTTTGGAATAGATGTTCCGGAGAGAATGTAAACGGATTTAGGATTGTAGATTTACGATTTAATGGTTGAGGATTTAAAACATCCCCACTACTTGCTCAATTCCTTTTACCAAAATATCTATTTCTTCTTTGGTATTGTAAAGAGTAAACGAAACGCGAGGTACCTTCTACGGCCAAACGACGCATTACCGGTCAAAATTTCACCATCGATGGCGGAATGACAAAAAAAATGATTTATGTGTAAAATAGATATCAGATATCAGACCGTTTCGCTGACAGAAGACAGACTATCCATTGTCCAATTATTTGGAGACGTTTACAACTCGCGATTCTCCCCTTAAGGTGGAGAGGGATTATGAAAGAAATATCACTGTCTTTTTTCCACTTTTATCAATCCCAATCCAAATAAAGTCCAGAAAAGTTCTCGAATGCGGATGCACAAACTTACGTAAACTGCATGTGCTGCCGGAAGCGATAGAATACCAAAAACAAGGATAAATCCGCCTTCACGGGCGCCAAGTTGCATCGGCATAAAAAAGAATAGGTTCCCTACCATCGACTGAATAGATTCCACGATAACGCTTTGCGTGAAAGTAACGGGAAATTTAATGGCATACATCATAAAAATAATTTCCGTACACAAGACAAATCGTGAAAGAAGTTCCAGAGAAAGCGATGTTACAAAATCTTTCTTCCGGTTTTTGTACAAATCGGCGATGAGAAAATCCATCTGTACTATCTTCTCGATATGCTTTTGTTTATAGGCTTTCACGCTTTTCCCGGCAAAGGGTAATTTCCCTGCTATGGAAAGGGCTTTGCTTACAAATCCCTTGGAATACACGGTGAACGACCACCAAAGTAGCAGAAGCGATGCAACACCCGCAATCGCAAGGATTATTCTGACTGAAACTGCTACATTGGGTACGATAAGAAACAGCAGGGGTATGGAAACCATCCAGAAAATAAAGTGCGAAACGAAATGCATCATCATGTAAAGTAGCACCGTGGAAGTGGCTTTCTGAATGCCTAATGTAGGTTGCAGTTCGATTATCTTATAAGGTTCTCCACCCATCAGACCGAAAGGAGTGATAAGATTAATGGCATATCCGCTTATTGTTAACTTGAGTGTTCTGAGAAAACCAACGGTATTAGCTTCTGGGCTGCCGTCGCGGATAATGGTATGAAAGGCAATGGCGTTGATAAAATAAACTACAGCCCAGATGCCGATAATGGCAACAAACCACCAGTTGGTGAGTTTTATGTTATTCCAAATCACGTCCAGCCCGATTTTATAGATCATAAAACCCAGGATAATCAAACCGAGCAGGAAAAATAAATTAGTGGCAATTTTGGTCTTGCTCATACAATGCAGTCGTATCCAAACGTCTGGCAGCTTAAAGTCCGTCTGACGCATATTTTATTAACCCGTCTGACCGATTGCCGGTCAGACGGGTAGGGATGCTGTATTTTACTTTCTAAACGGCAGTTTAGTGACTTCGGCTTTCAGGTTTTTGTTACGCACTTTTATGAAAATTTCGGTTCCGGCTTTTGCATATTCCGGTTTTACATAACCTAATCCGATACCTATTTTCAACATAGGCGAGATAGTTCCCGATGTTACAACACCGATAATTTCATCGTCTGTGTTTGCAATTTCATATCCGTGACGTGGAATTCCCCTATCCAATAGCGTAAAGCCGCAAAGTTTACGCGAAACGCCTTCGGCTTTTTGTTTTTCGAGCACTTCTATGGAAATAAAATCATTGCCTTCGGTAAATTTGGTAATCCAACCCAAACCAGCCTCTAAAGGAGTGGTGGTTTCGTCCAAATCGTTACCGTAGAGACAGAAACCCATTTCAAGACGGAGTGTGTCGCGTGCACCCAAACCGACGGGCTTGATCCCGAATTCTGCCCCGGCTTCAAAAATGGCGTTCCAAAGTTTTTTTCCGTATTCGGGATAAAAGTAGAGTTCAAAGCCGCCTGCCCCAGTGTATCCTGTGTTTGAAATAATTACATTATCAACTCCGCCCATTTTACCGGTGACGAACGTGTAATAAGGGATTGAAGATAAATCGATATCGGTAATTTTTTGCAACGTATCTTTGGCTTTCGGTCCTTGCACCGCAAGCAAAGCCGTGTGGGCAGACGCGTCTTCCAGTTCGGCTCCCATGGTGTTTTGTTTTTGACACCAGTCCCAATCTTTAGCTATGTTTCCGGCGTTTACCACCATCAAGTATTTTTCGGGTTCGTAGTGGTAGAGCAGAAAATCATCTTTTATGCCGCCTTCTTCGTTCGGGAAGCAGGTATATTGTATTTTCCCCACTTCCAGTTTCGATGCGTCGTTGGTGGTTACTTTCTGAACAAATTCGAGCGCTTTCGGGCCTTTTACCCAAAATTCTCCCATGTGAGATACGTCGAAAACGCCAACAGCATTTACAACGGTTTGGTGTTCGTCAATTATCCCGGAATACTCGATTGGCATGTTGTAACCGGCGAACTCGTGCATTTTCGCGCCCAGCGCGATGTGTGTGTCTGTAAAAGGTGTCTTTTTCATTATTTTTTGTTTTATGTGTGTTATTTAAAGACTTGAAGGAATTAAAATAAGAACTTTAAGGTTTGAGCAGGCTGCGAGTAATGTTTCGTGCGGTTTTACAAAACAGCTCACACTCATAACTTAAAACTCAAAACTCAAAACTAATAACTATTTCGCTACTAATTCCGCAATTTTCACGATTACCTGTGTAGCTTTCTCCATCGCTTTAATGGGAATGAATTCATAACGACCGTGAAAATTCATGCCTCCGGCAAAGATATTCGGGCAGGGCAGACCCATGAACGATAACCGGGCACCATCCGTTCCGCCGCGGATAGGCTTCACGATGGGTGTGATGCCCACCTCTTCCATGGCCTGAAAGGCGTAATCCACCACGTGTTTCACGGGTTCCACTTTTTCGCGCATGTTGTAGTACTGGTCGCGCATTTCGAGCGTTAGGCGATTGTCGTATCGTGCATTAAGATAGGATACGGCTTGCTCCATCACTTTTTTGCGATTTTCGAATATATTTCGGTCATGATCGCGAATAATATAAGTCAACGTAGCATCTTCCACTCCTCCGTTTAGAGCGATAAGATGGAAAAAGCCTTCATATTTTTCAGTATGTTCGGGCTTTTCGTTTGCGGGTAGCATTTGCACTAATTCGTTTGCAATATGCAGGGCATTTATCATTTTATTTTTGGCATATCCGGGGTGAACATTTCTTCCCTGAATGGATATTTTTGCCACTGCGGCGTTAAAATTTTCGTATTCCAGTTCGCCGATTTCGCTGCCGTCCATAGTATAAGCCCATTCTGCTCCGAATTTTTCCACATCGAATTTATCGGCTCCGCGGCCAATTTCTTCATCGGGTGTGAACCCGATGCGAATTTTTCCGTGTTTTATTTCGGGATGCGCGATCAGGTATTCCATTGCGGTCATAATTTCGGCAATTCCTGCTTTATCGTCTGCGCCGAGCAACGTAGTTCCGTCGGTTACGATAATGTCATCACCGACAAATTTCAACAGTTCGGGAAAATCGTTGGGCGAAGAAATAATGTTTTGCTCTTCGTTAAGCACAATATCTTTTCCGTCGTAGTTTTTTACGATACGTGGATTTACATTCTCCCCGCTCATATCGGGACTTGTATCAAAGTGTGCGATAAACCCGATGGTGGGAACTTCCTTATTGATATTAGACGGTAAAGTTGCCATCAGGTAGCAGTTGTTGTCGAGAGAAACTTCTGTCAACCCCATTTCAATCATTTCGCGCTCAACTTCTTTTGCTAGATTGAATTGTTTTTGTGTGCTGGGCGTTTGAGAATTGTTTTCGTCAGACTGTGTGTCTATTTTCACATACTTAATAAATCTTTCAACAATGTTCATAGCTTTTTCTGTTAGTAACTGCAAAGATAGCAAAAGGCTTTTATTTGAGAAAATCAAATTTACCGTTTTGAAACTAAAAAAAAATCCGTATCTTTGCAATCGGGTAAGTCCTATACGGCCAGCTCCCATTGAATCCCCCAGGTCTTGACCGAAGCAAGGGTATTTGGTTGTAGCGGCGCGATATAGTAAGCTTACCCATTTTGTTTTTAGATAAAGGACGGTTGGAAGAATGACTCCGTCTTCTGAGTAATAAAATAGCTTCCTTCTACTATCGGAAAGACAAACGCGATAATAAAAATCACTTTAACTTGTCAATCCGAACGAAGTGAAGAATCTTTTACTTTTACCAAAATCCCTTATTTCATCGAATTATGATGAATAAGGGATTAATATTTTGAGTAATAATTCTGTGTATAGAATGTAGGGAAAAAGTTGATTTCCATCAACAATATTGTGTCTTCAATGGCTGTCCATGTTTCAGATCCTCCCGTAATTTTAAGTAACCCGTGAAAAAATATCGAAATGACGATACAATTTCTAAGTGTAAGCAAATCTGCTTGCAATAAATCTTTTTTCTTACTCTGTTTCTACTGATTAATAATATTCCACCCCTAAATTCCAAAATCGCACAAATTGTTTATATTTGTGCTATAAATAAAGTCGATATGCCCACTTTTGCGCCGTTTGCCAAACCATTGTATGTGATGCTCAAACCTATAGGTTCGCGTTGTAATCTCGATTGCGATTACTGCTATTATCTTGAAAAGGCAAACTTATATACTCATAAAAAAAATCATGTAATGAGCGAAGAACTGCTCGAAAAGTTCATTAAGGAGTACATTGAATCGCAAACCATGCCGCAGGTGATGTTTACCTGGCATGGCGGTGAAACGTTGATGCGCCCGTTGAGTTTCTACAAAAAAGCAGTTGAATTACAAAAAAAATACGCTGCCGGAAGGCAAATCGACAATTCTATTCAAACCAACGGAACGTTGCTTAACGATGACTGGTGTCGCTTTTTTAAAGAGAACAATTTTTTGGTGGGTATATCCATTGATGGCCCACAGGAGTTCCACGATGAATATCGCCGCGATAAAATGGGACGTCCGTCGTTCCATAAAGTGATGCGTGGGATAGAACTGCTTAAGAAACACGATGTGGATTATAACTGCATGGCAGTTGTGAATGATTACAATGCCGATTTCCCGTTGGACTTTTATCGTTTTTTTAAGAAAATAGGCACTCAGTTCATTCAGTTTACTCCCATCGTGGAGCGGATGCGAAAAACAAAGTTGCCATTAAAACTTGCTACAGTTGAAGATAAAGATGATGAAGTTGAATTTACTCCTTTCAGCGTTTCGCCCGAAAAATGGGGAAGTTTTCTTTGCGGCGTTTTCGATGAATGGATAAAGGAAGACGTTGGAAAAGTTTTTGTTCAGATTTTCGATTCCACGTTGGCTAATTGGGTGGGAGAGCAACCCGGGCTTTGCACGATGGCTAAAACTTGCGGACATGCAGGTGTGATGGAATTCAACGGCGATGTTTACTCGTGCGACCATTTTGTTTTTCCCGAATATCGGTTGGGGAATATTTACACCAAACCGCTCGCTTCGATGATGTATTCCGATGAACAACTAAAATTCGGAAACGACAAGTTCGATAAACTTCCACAACAATGCAGTGATTGCGACTTTTTATTCGCCTGCTACGGAGAATGTCCTAAAAATCGGTTTGTCAAAGACAAATACGGTAATTCGGGATTAAATTATTTATGTAAAGGGTATTACAAATTTTTCGACCATGTGGCTCCATATATGGATTTTATGAAGCGTGAATTGATGGCTGAGCGCCCGCCCGCCAATGTGATGGAATGGGTAAGAGTGGAATAGAAACAAAAAAACCGAACCACATTCATGATTCGGTTTTTTATTAGAGACACACGGCTGTGTGTTTTTAATTAGTTCTCAGCTTTTCGTGCCGAATAACTGATCTTCAATGCGTACGCTTTTCTTAGCGCTTGCTTTACATCGCTGATATAGCGCATCCGAGTATCTTCATCTGCTTTAATGGATACTGTCATCAACTGCTGGTCGGATTCATTCATACTGGCCTTTTCCTGAGCAATGTAATCCTGAATGTCTTCCACTTGTGCGAACTTGTCGTTCAACTGCATTTGAGTTCCCGTACCATATTTAATGTCCATAGCCGGACCAAGATTGATGTACGTTACAAGAGATTTCTTCTCCAACTTCTGTACTTCACTGGCTTGTGGCAATTTTAACCTTACCATCAGCGTTTCTGAACGCATGGTGGTTGTAACCATAAAGAAGAATAAGATGGCGAATACCAAGTCAGGCATTGAAGCTGTGTTCAATTCGGGCATTTCACGCCCGCCGCTTTTATTAAATTTTCCCATATTAATTTCCTCCTCCAAAGTTTTTAGGTTCAGCTTCAGAGATTCTCTGCGGATACAATTTATTTACCTGTTCCTGTTGGTCAGTTGTCAAATTATCGTAATCTGAGCCAAAATACTTTCTTGCTCCTTCCTGGCGAAGTTCGTTATAAGCTCTTACCAATTCATTTTGAACAGCGATGTAGGTCTTATAACTGGTGGTGGCATCATTTTGTAGCGAAACAACGTGGTCAGCCGTTACCGGTACTGTCCCAATTGGTGCGCCAAAATCTTCCTCCATCAATTCAGGTAATAAAGGGTTATTATTTGTATTTAGCACAAATTCTTTTACTTTATCTTTCAAACTTGGTTTATTGCCCCGACCGTGTAACTCAGCATCGGTTTGATACCATTCTGTACTGACTTGCGACTTAACCATTGTTTCGTTACTGGAATTTACCAACACAACCAAAAGATTACGTTCTTGAACTTTAACGGTTTCCAATTGGTCTTCATTTTGTGGCGGTGGCGGTAAACGTCTTGCCAAACCACTGTCGGTATCCATACTCGAAACAAGCAAGAAGAAAGTAAGCAAAAGAAACGAAACGTCCGCCATAGAACTTGCGTTAAGACTGGGAACTTTTCTTTTTTTCTTAGCCATAGATTTTCTTTTTTTCCCTCAATTTAATGAGGATGTAAACTTTTTATTTTTTTCTACTTAATAAGGGAGATATAAGCACGGCACCTACGGTTATTACGAGCATAAGATATATAGTGAATAACCACATATCAACAAATTTCAGTGTGATAGGATTATTGTCTCCTCCGCTATAACCCGGGATATTCAATAATTCTCCACTTCCAAGGAAGTAAGTTACTCCTAAAATCACCACCATGGCTACAAGAACCAACAGGCCGCGAATAGCGCCTTTGGGATTAACTTTCAAACTGTGAATAAAACCGAATATCGCGAAAATTATCAATGCTACAATTGTTATTACAAGTAGCGCATAAGCCCAATATAGCAACATATCGGTAAATACCGGCTGAGACATATCGGGAACAAGTTTCTTTTCAGGCGCAACTTGTCCTCCAAATAAGAATAGCCCCAAAACTACCAAAGTAATAATAATGGCAGTAAGGAATGCTAAACTGGAGTTTTTACGTATTTTAGTTACAGCCATATTAGTTATAATTTTTTGTATTTAACGTTGTATTTTACTACCTGGTCGAGAAGAGTGATGGACGCATCTTCCATTTTGTTGAGGATACCTTCTAATTTTGAAAGAATGTAGTTGTAGAAAACCTGAAGGATAAGAGCAACGATAAGACCGAATACTGTTGTGATCAAAGCCACTTTCATACCACCGGCAACAATTGTCGGGCTCATATCGCCTGCACGCTGGATGTCGTCGAAAGCCATAACCATACCTACTACTGTTCCCAAGAATCCGAGAGACGGAGCCAAGGCAATAAAGAGTGTAATCCACGATAGATTTCTTTCTAACAAACCGCTTTGTACACCTCCGTAAGAAACGATGGCGCGTTCTACAGCATCAGGTCCTTGATCTAAACGTAACAATCCTTGATACGCAATAGATGCAATGGGACCGCGTGTATTACGGGCAATGTCTTTTGCAGCTTCAATATCACCTCTGTCGAGCGCTTCACCAACCCCGTCTAACAATGTTTTAGGATTAACGTCTGCTAAACTCAAATAAATAATTCTTTCAAGAGCAAAAGCCAAACCGAGAATTAAACAGAGAGCAATAGGAGCCATAAATCCGGCGCCACCTTCAATAAATTTAATTTTTAGAGCCTGGTGAAATCCACCTCCATCAGTTTCGGTAACCGGTACTGCTGCTGAAGCTGTTTCTTCTACTGCCGGTTCAGCCGGAGCATCTTGAGCTGAAAGAATTGTCGGCAATCCCACAGACATAAGGCCGAAGATTGCTAAAATTGCAAATAACTTTTTCATTGTGTGTTCAATTTTTTTGGATTAATGAATTTAATTTTGTTTTTAATTGTTTTTTGATTTATTTTAAGCGTTTAGTTCTTTATCTTATATATTTATTGCGATCTATTGGTGCGGAGAGAGCGGGATTCGAACCCGCGATACACTTTTGGCGTATACACGCTTTCCAGGCGTGCCTCTTCAACCAC
>MVZJ01000060.1 GCA_002069095.1 Bacteroidetes bacterium ADurb.BinA174
ATTGGGCGCAGCTATTCTCGGAATTATTCAACTTGTTAATTTGGGCGATACAGCCTACGAATTGGGACGAGCCACGACAGAACAAACGTCAAACTATATTTACCGAATAATCGCCATAAAAGGGATGCAAGCGTTAACAATATTTATAACTTGTATCGTTTTTTCAGTTACGGCATTTCAGGCAAAAAAAGGAGCGATTTTCACAAAAGAAAATGAAAATCTGTTATCTCTTTTCGGAATTATAATTAGCATAATAGGTATTTTCACTCTTGCTCTTGTACGTATTTATAAAAATGATATGCTTCCAGAATCATCAGGGATTATAATGACACTGTTAGGATTTTCATTTGTTTTCTTTGCAGTTGTATTAAAAATTGGCAGAAAAATTAAAGAAGAACAAGATTTAACTATTTAAAAAGACAAAGAAATGGCATCCACATCGCCAAAAATAAAAAGAATGAAATTTTCTACTTATATTTTCATAGCCTTTCCATGCTTTTATCTTTGGGAACAAGTTGAAACTTTGTTTTCCTATACTCAAATATATACAACAACGAATTTAGCAAGTTTTCCACAGTTAATTACAACACAGTCCTTTATAATTTTGGGAGCATTACTTTTGACGTTAGTTTTTATATTACTTGCTGTAAATGTTTCAAGGAAACAGATTTTCACGAAAAAGAATTATCAGATAATGAGCAATTTGGGTGGAATCATTTTTTTATGTGCAGTTGTTTCCACATCTCTTATAAATCGGTATCAATTAAAAGATATTGTAGAATTTCCTATCACTTTACATATTTCAGGTGCAATATATTGGTTTATTTCCTTAATTTTTAAAATTGGAATTAAAATGCAAGAAGAACAGGACCTCACCATCTAAATCGTAAATCCACAAGTCATTCTCGCGAAAGCGGGAACCAAAATCGCAAATAAAAATATGCCTATTATAATAAATTTAGACGTAGAAATGGCGAAAAACAAAATTTCGCTCAACGAGCTTTCAGAACGAGTCGGAATTACGCCCGCCAACCTTTCAATTCTGAAAACCGGAAAAGCAAAAGCCATTCGGTTCAGCACACTGGAGGCGATATGCAAAGTTCTCAACTGTCAGCCGGGAGATATTATGGAATTTCAAGATGAATGATTAATAAGATAGAGCAATGCTGATATAAGGCTAAAGCTTTGAACAGAGCTTACGCTCAATATGAAATAATTTCAAGATAAAACAGTAGTAATTTCAAAATTGTAAATATGAAAGACAAAAACAACAATCGATGGCTCGCATTCTTAGGAATTGGAACTATGTTTTTTATTATTGGTATTACAAGAGATGTAAAAGCACTGAAATACACTCTACTAATATTATCAATAATTTGCTATATAGCATCGGTAGTTTCATCAATACACAGAATTAAGAACCAACAAGACAAATAAAACAGATAAGTTACACCATCACTAACAATAAACTTTATAAAAATGAAACATTTAGAACGCGCCCTTGACGGACAAAACCAAATTTGGAAATACATTATATTATTTTTAGTCGCATTGTTTGGCGGACAAATGATAGGAAGTATTCCTTTAGCAGCAGTTATTATCACAAAAATGTTTACTTCGGGTGGCGTAAGAACCGAAAACATGATGGATTTTTCGACATATGGAATATCTTCCAATTTAGGCCTTGCGCTGATGATGATTGCTTTCTTGGGAGTATTTTTTACTTTTGCGTTGCTTATCAAACCATTTCACAAAAGAACGGTTATCGAAACCATAAACGGAAGAAACTACATCCGCAAAGGTCGGATTTGGATGGGGATACTGGTTTGGGGAATTATTTTGCTGGTGAACCTGATTATTATGCTGCTCACAGCTAAAGAAGGCGAGATTGAAATGCAGTTTAACCTTGTTAAATTTATTCCGCTGTTGTTTATCGTGCTCATTTTAGTACCTTTTCAAACCTCCATCGAAGAAATTCTTTTTCGCGGATACCTCACGCAAGGGATAGCTACCCGCACAAAAAGCCGATGGATAGCGCTTATCGTCGTTTCGTTGCTTTTCGGGTTAATGCACATTGCCAATCCCGAAATAAAGGAGTTCGGTTTTTGGCTTTCAATGCCGCAATACGTCCTGATGGGATTAATGCTGGGATTGATTTCAATTCTTGACGACGGAATCGAAATTGCCATTGGCGTTCACTTCATCAATAATGCCTTTTCTGCGCTGTTTACAACACACTCATCCTCGGTATTACAAACCGATGCGGTATTCAAATTCAATAAGATGGACCCCAAGTTCGATTTAATTTTTCTGTTGATCACGGCTATTATTGCCATTTTTGTTTTCGCAAAAATCTACAAATGGGATTTCGGCGTGCTGAATAAAAAGGTGGAAATTGAAACGCCGCCGATCCCGGCACAACTTTACGTTGAAAACCCAACAACTGAATAGTTATGCTAACTTTGCCAGATAAATTAACAAACTGACATCGTTTTACAAATTATTTTTCTATCTTTGAAGATTATATTTCAGACTTAATAATGAAAGTACGCCACATAATATTTGTATTTATTCTCTTTTTCGCCCCCACCCTTTCGATGGGGCAAACGATTGATGATGCAAAAAAATGGTATTTAGAAGGAAATTACGCGCAGGCGAAACCTGTTTTTGAAAGGGAATATCAAGCAAATCCCACAAATGCTCCTCTCAATCAATGGCTCGGAGTAATCGCCTTTATGGAAGGTGATTATAGAAAGGCGCGACCTTTACTCGAATTTGCTTCGCAAAAAAACATTCTTGAATCGTATCTTTATCTGGGACAACTTTACACTAAATTGTATCGGTTTAGTGATGCTGAAAAGGAGTTTGCCAAATACGAAAAGGCCAATCGCCGCAACAAGGAAGCGCTGGCAAAACTTACAACACATAGGGAATATGCCGACAAGTTAAAACGACTAACCAACCGCACCGAAGACGTTCAGATTATAGACAGTATAATTGTTCCAAAATCCGATTTTTTGACTGCTTATAAATTAAGCGCTTCTGCCGGTTCAATACAACCGATAAATAAATTTTTTCGTCATCAGTCTAATAACAATCAGGTTCTCTTTATCAACGAACGTCAGGACAAGATTTATTATTCCCTGGGCGATTCGGTTTCCGGAAACAAACTTTACACGATGGAAAAGTTGTTAGACAACTTCGGCAACGAAAAACGATTATCGGAATCCATCAACCAAAATGGAAGTCAAGCTTATCCGTTTGTAATGCCCGACGGGCTGACCATTTATTTTTCGTCCACCGGACACGGTTCGTTAGGAGGATACGATTTGTTTGTTACTCGCTACAACCTGAACTCCAACGCCTACCTCACGCCCAATCAGTTGAATATGCCGTTCAACTCGCCGTTCAACGATTACATGATGGCTATTGATGAGGAAAAAGGCATCGGATGGTTCGCCAGCGACCGCTTTCAACCGAAGGATTCGGTTTGTGTTTACACGTTCATTCCCTTATCGGAAGTTACGTTGTTAGAAAGTGAAGATTCAGACTATTTGGCAAATCGGGCAAAAATTTCATCGATAAAAAATTCGTGGAAACCTGATGCCGATTATTCTGCCTTGCTACAACACTCGCACACGATAACAACTACACAAAAAACTATACAAAAAGATTTCACGTTCATCATTAACGATGAAAAAACTTACTACACATTATCGGATTTCAAAAGCGGAAGCGCTCGTTCGCTCTTTTCTCAAGCCATCAATCAAGAAAATCGATTAAAACAACTTGAAGAAGAACTTTCAAATAAACGAGACCAACTATCCGCCGGAACAAACACATCGTTGTCAGTAACGATACTAAATCTTGAAAAAGAGACCGAAAATCTTTTCATAGAGATAGAATCGTTGAAGTTTCGCGCTCGAAACGAAGAAATTAGAAACAACTATTAGCTTTGCCTGTCGGCGACTGGGCTATTAGCCGTTAGTAAAGGATATAAAATATTAAATATTAAATAAATACAAGATAATAAATGCTATAACTGTTAGCTATCCGATAAACAATTTCCG
Source organism: Bacteroidetes bacterium ADurb.BinA174 (assembly GCA_002069095.1). GTDB lineage: Bacteria > Bacteroidota > Bacteroidia > Bacteroidales > Dysgonomonadaceae > Petrimonas. Next base: position 4,071 of record MVZJ01000060.1, read on the forward strand.
CGCAAAGCCAACAGCCAATAGCAAATAGCTAAAAACCAAAATATGACTTTCAACATTATCATTGTTGCCGCTTTAATCGTTTTGGGAGTAATTCTGCTACTTGTTGAGTTTTTCCTGCTTCCCGGCATCAGCATTGCCGGCATTGGAGGAGCTATTTTTATGATTGGCGGTGTAATTTACGCATATATTTATTTAGGATCGGGAGCCGGAACAGCAACGCTTGTCATTTCGCTAATCCTGTTAGCCGGCTCATTCGTGTGGCTGGTAAAATCGAAATCGCTACAAAAAATCGCACTCACTGCCGATATCAACGAAACGGTTGACAACAGTGAGTTGAAAAGCCTTCAACCCGGAGATACCGGAATTGCCATTTCACGGCTGAATCCCATCGGAAAAGTGATGGTAAAAGACGTTGTTGTTGAAGGCAAATCTTTCGATGGGGAATTCATCGACGAAGACGTCCCAATTGAAATAGTGCGTGTAGAAACGTACAATGTGGCGGTAAAGAAATTAAAAGTAAAAAATTAGAAACTAGAAAAAAAAGAAGTGGAGAATATTGCCACAACAACTCGTAACTCAACTTATAACTCATAACTAAAAACTAAATTTATGGATTTATCATTCCCCTTGATTATTGGAATTGCATTAATTGTAATTTTCGTATTTATTTTTTTCCACTATGTCCCTTTTTTCCTGTGGATTAATGCACTTTCGGCAAATGTACGCATATCGCTTGTTCAGTTATTCCTGATGCGTTTGCGTCGGGTTCCGCCCCATACCATCGTTTACGCGATGATTGAAGCCCACAAAGCCGGATTGAAAAGCGTTACCCGCGATAACTTAGAAGCGCATTATCTTGCCGGAGGCCACGTGGAGCAGGTTGTTCACGCACTTGTTTCGGCATCGAAAGCCAATATCGATTTGCCTTTCCAAATGGCCACTGCCATTGACCTTGCCGGACGCGACGTACTGGAAGCTGTAAGAATGTCGGTAAACCCTAAGGTGATTGACACACCGCCCGTTTCAGCCGTAGCTATCGATGGCATTCAGTTAATAGCCAAAGCGCGTGTTACCGTTCGTGCCAACATCCGTCAACTGGTGGGTGGAGCAGGTGAAGAAACTGTTCTTGCCCGTGTGGGCGAAGGAATTGTATCAAGTATCGGTTCGGCAACCTCACATAAATCGGTACTCGAAAACCCCGACTCCATCTCAAAACTCGTGTTGAGAAAAGGTTTGGATGCCGGAACCGCTTTCGAAATTCTCTCTATCGACATCGCCGATATTGATATAGGTAAAAACATTGGCGCCGTATTGCAAATGGATCAGGCTCAGGCCGATAAGAATATTGCTCAGGCTCGCGCCGAAGAACGTCGTGCCATGGCAATCGCCTTGGAGCAGGAAATGAAAGCCAAGGCTCAGGAAGCGCGTGCAAAAGTTATCGAAGCCGAAGCCGAAGTACCCAAAGCCATGGCTGAAGCCTTCCGTAATGGCAACATGGGTATCATGGATTTCTACCGGATGAAAAATATCCAGTCAGACACCGATATGCGCGATGCTATTGCCAGACCGCAAAGCGGAGGAAAAGAAGATTCTAAATAGCTGTTAGCAGTTAGTTAGTCATTAGCTATTGGCTTTGCGAAAAGTTGAGGAAACACTTGTACTTTTTTTATAGGAAAAGTTTTCTTTTCATTCCCGATCCAACAGCTAAAAGCTAATTGCCAATTGCAAAAAATAACTATTATGAGAATAATCCCCGAATCAGAATTTATCATCAATTCCGATGGTAGCGCATTTCATCTTCACATCAAACCGGAACAACTTTCCGACAAGATAGTGATGATGGGAGACCCCGACCGTGTAACAATAACCGCATCTTTCTTCGATAGTATCGAGTGCGATGTGCGTAGCCGCGAATTTCACACGGTCACGGGCATGTACAAAGGGAAACGTATTACCGCGCTTTCGCACGGAATCGGAACAGACAACATCGACATTGTACTGACTGAGTTGGACGCATTAGCCAACATCAATTTCAACACGCGAACGGTAAAACCGGAGTTCAAGCAATTGACAATGATTCGTGTGGGAACGTCGGGCGGAATGCAACCACATTGTCCTGTAGGCTCTTATGTAGTTTCCGAAAAGTCCATCGGTTTCGACGGATTGCTTCACTATTATGACAATTCGCAGGAAGTGAGGGAAGAAGATTTTGAAGAAGCTTTTCAGAAACACGTGAACTGGTCACCATATCATTGTTCACCTTATGTGGTGAGCGCCGACGAAGAATTGGTTGACAGAATCGGATACGATATGATTCGCGGTGTAACCATTTCGGCCATCGGTTTCTACGGGCCGCAAGGCCGATACGTGCGCCTTCCGCTTGCCGACCCTGATTTAAACGCTAAAATCGAATCGTTCCGCTTTGGCGATCATTCCATCACCAATTACGAAATGGAAAGTTCGGCCATTGCCGGATTGGGTAAAATGATGGGACACAAGTGCATGACCGTTTGCGCCATTATCGCCAATCGGGTGGCATTGGAATCGAATGCCGATTATAAAGGTTCAACTGAAGATTTGATAAAAATCGTATTGGAAAGAATCTAACTATTGACGAATTACGATTAACATTTGACGATTTTAAAATAATTAATATCGTGCAAAAAGAATTGAAAATGTAAAAAAGAAGCTGAGGAAATTTTAGTTATCATTGTTGTCTCTTTGAAGACAATACAAGCCAAAAATCGTAAATTGCAAATTGAAATAAACCACTTATTAATTAACAATCAAAAAATGAAAAGAATTTTATTATTATCGCTAATATTGCTGGGAATGACAGCAATGGCGCAGCAAAACCCGCCGCAGCCTATCGATCCTAATGTTCGAAAAGGCACATTGGAAAACGGATTAACTTACTACATCCGCCGGAACAAACTACCAGAAAATAGAGCCGACTTTTACATTGCTCAAAAAGTAGGTTCCATGCAGGAAGAAGATAATCAATCGGGATTGGCGCATTTTCTGGAGCATATGGCTTTTAACGGAACAAAAAATTATCCGGGTAAAGACATGCTCAATTATTTACAGGATAACGGAATTAAATTCGGAACGAACATCAACGCTTATACCTCGTTGGACGAAACCGTGTATTTTATGACAGATGTTCCCACCACGAATCAGAAACTGGTAGATTCAGTACTCCTTGTCCTTCACGACTGGTCGTGCGGAATTTTGCTGGAAGATGAAGAGCTGGAAAAAGAACGCGGCGTTATTCGCGAAGAGTGGCGTACCGGCGGCGGAGCTCAATACCGTTTATGGAAAAAGATGCTTCCCGTTATGTATAAAGACAGCAAATACGCCAATCGTTTGCCTATTGGTGATATCGACGTAATCAACAACTTTAAACCCGAAGAAATCCGCGCATACTACAAAAAATGGTATCGCCCCGATTTACAAGGAATTATTGTTGTGGGAGATTTTGATATCGACGACATGGAAACGAAAGTAAAAGAACTTTTCAGTAAAATTCCCGCACAGGAAAATCCGGCTACACGCGAATATTTCCCCGTTCCCGATAACGACGAACCCATTATTTCCATTGCCACCGATCCCGAAGCTACCCGCACGCAACTTATGGTTTTCTACAAGCACGAACCGATTCCGGCAGAAATTAAACTTTCGCAGGCAGGATTGGTATTGAACTACATTAAATCGGCTGCAGCAGCCATGATTAATGAAAGATTTCAGGAAATAGTGCAAAAGCCAAATGCTCCCTTCACATCAGCTTACGCTTACGACGGTGAATTTTTTGTAGCCAAAACCAAAGACGCATGGACGGTTACCGGCGGTTCGGCAGACGATAAAATTAAAGACGCCATCGCTGCCATGATCCGCGAAACCGAACGGGTAAAACGCTTTGGATTCACGGCTTCGGAATACGAACGCGCGCGCACCAATATCTTGAAAAGATACGAAAACACGTATAACAACCGCGATAAGGAAAGAAACAGCAGGTATTCGCAAGAATACGTGAGCAGCTTTATCAACAGCGAACCCATTCCCGGCATTGAGTACGAGTACAACATGATGAACATGATCGCTCCCAACATTCCCGTTGAAGCCATTAACCAAACGGTAGCTCAGCTTATCGGCGATAAAAATATCGTCATCTCCGTATCGGGCCCCGAAAAAGAAGGATTGGTTTATCCCACTTCCGATGAACTCGTTGCGGTAATCAATAACGTGAAAGGTGAAAAAATTGAAGCTTACGTGGAAGAAGTTTCCAACGAACCGCTTATCGCTACGCCTCCCACACCGGGAAAAATCACCAAAGTAGAAAAAGACGAAGCATTGGGAGCAACCGTTTGGACACTTCAAAACGGGATGAAGGTAATCTTGAAAACTACCGATTTTAAAGACGACCAAATTGTAATGACCGGAACCAGTGTTGGCGGATATTCGCAATATGCCGTTCAAGATCCGATCAATGCAAGAATGATGAGCAGTATTATTACGCTTGGCGGTGTAGGTAATTTCAGTTCAACCGGCCTCACCAAAGCCCTTGCGGGGAAAACGGCATCGGCTCGCCCAAGCATTTCGCTTACCACACAAGATTTCAACGGTTCATCTTCCATAAAAGATTTCGAAACGATGCTTCAACTGGTGTATCTCTATTTTACGGCGCCACGCAGCGACGACGATGCTTATCAATCGTTTATCCAACGAATGGAAACACAATTGAAGAATCAGGAAGCAGAACCGATGGTAGCTTTCAGCGACGCAGCAACGAAATCGCTTTACGGCGACAACCCGTTGACTAAACGTACCAAAGTGGAAGATTTGGCTAAGATAGATTACAAGCGTATTATGGAAATGTACAAACAACAGTTCCACAACCCGGGTAGCTTCGTTTTCACGTTCGTAGGAAATATCGATGAAGAAAAAGTGAAACCCGTTATCGAACAATATTTGGCTTCGCTTCCGGGACAAGCCGTGAAAGGCGAGTTCATCCACGTTCCGATGGATTTCGTGAAAGGAAAATCGGAAAACATTTTCCAACGCGAAATGCAAAATCCAAAAGCATCTGTATTTATTGCTTCTACCGGGAATATAGAGCGTAATCAGAAAAACACAATGCTGATGAGTATTTTCGACCAGATTTTGGATATCGTTTACACCGAAAAAATTCGTGAAGACGAAGGAGGAACTTACGGAGTTTATACACAAGGCGCAATTTCGCGTTATCCGAAAGGACAAACCGTACTTCAGATCATTTACGATACCGATCCGGCTAAGATGGAAGGACTTAACGCTATCATTCATCGCGAACTGAAATCGATTGCCGATAACGGACCGCGTACGGAAGATTTCACTAAAGTTAAAGAATATATGGCGAAAAAGTACGATGAAAATCTGAAGGAAAACAACTACTGGATGAACGTACTCGACACCAAATATTTCTACGGAGAAGACAATCACTCCAACTATCTGACTACGCTGAATGGCATTACAGAAAACGACGTGAAGAATTTTGTTAAAGAATTCCTTTCGCAAGACAATGAAGCCATTGTGGTTATGATGCCGAAGGAAGAAGTGAAATAAAAAATCTTTTCACAGCATCTGACGGATTATCCGTTTGATGTATAAGAAATAAATACTTGTAGAGACGTTGCGAGCAACGTCTCTACGTGTTTTATATAATCTTGCGAATTAATTTAAAAAATTTGTACGGCACGTACTTTAACGGCAAATCCATCCAGGTGGGAGTAGAAACGATACTGCGCCGGTTGCTAAAAGCTAAAAAACTGTCTTTTCCATGATATTTCCCCATTCCGCTGTTGCCCACACCACCGAAAGGTAAGTGATGGTTACCCACGTGAACAACGGTATCGTTGATGCAACCCCCACCCGATGTAGTTTTCATCAACACCTCCTTCGCCATTTTCGATTTTCCGAAATAATAGAAAGCCAGCGGCTTTTCGTTGGAGTTGATGTAAGCTATCGCTTCGTCGATTTCTGTGAAAGTCATTATCGGTAAAATGGGTCCGAAAATTTCTTCCTGCATAACGGCATCTTCGGGCTTAACCTCGTCCAAAAGAGTAAGTGAAATATATCGTTTCGATTTATCGGTAATGCCGCCCGCAACTATTTTCCCATTGGTCAGATAACCCGATAACCGGTCAAAAGCCTTGTCGTTGACGATGCGTCCAAAATGTTTACTTTTCTGCATATCATCGCCAAACATCTCTCGGATGGTTAATTTAATTTCTTCAATCAACGCCTCTTTCACCGATGCGTGAACCAACAAATAATCGGGTGCGATGCACGTTTGTCCGGCGTTTATGGTTTTTCCCCACACAATCCGTCTGGCGGCAACGGAGAGATTCGCATCTTTGTCCACGATACACGGACTTTTCCCACCCAATTCCAGCACAACCGGAGTAAGATGCTCGGCAGCAGCGTTCATCACCACTTTTCCAACGGCAGGACTTCCCGTATAAAAAATAATATCGAATTTTTGTTTAAAGAGTAGTTCATTGGTTTTCCTACCTCCTTGTACAATATCGATATATTCCGAAGCGAATGTTCCTTTTATCAGTTCTTCCATCACCTTTGCCGTATTTTCGCTGTATGGTGAAGGTTTCAGAATGGCGCAATTTCCGGCAGAAATAGACCCTACCAACGCGTTCATCAGCAATTGAAAAGGATAATTCCAGGGTGCCACGATAAGCGAAACGCCCAACGGCTCGTAAATTATCTTGCTCGAAGATGGCAGCAAATGCAAAGGCGTAGGTACGCGTTTCGGTTTCGACCATTTTTTTAAATGCCGGATATGATAATCGATATCCTGATTCACTATGCTTATCTCGGTAATGTACGCCTCCTCAAACGATTTATGCAAATCTGTCCACAGCGCGTCGGCTATGCTTTTTTCAAATATTTTTATGGCCGATTTGAATTTCTTTAGCTGTTCTATTCTGAAAGAAATATCGCGAGTTTGATTTCCGGCAAAAAACTCACGCTGTTTTGTCAATATGTTTTCTATAATAATCTTCGAAGTATCGTTCATAATCTTAAATGTTTTAGTCAATCATTTCTACATCACCGAAAATAACGTTTGAGTGATTAGTTTTTTAATTCCATAAATTTCGAATAACTTTATAAACACAAACTTACATAAAAAAGTTTGAATTTTATACGCCGTCCCATAAAAATCGGGGCCGTAACCGTTCTAATTGTAATTAACGTGCTCTATGGCACAAAGT
>MVZJ01000061.1 GCA_002069095.1 Bacteroidetes bacterium ADurb.BinA174
AAGAAATTAATAGACCCCTAAATCCCCTAAAGGGGACTTAAAAGCGGTCAAATGATTAAATTTTAAGTTAGAAAAATGAAAAACAGTGTTTTCGATAATAATAATTCACAGTCAACAAAGTCCCCTTTAGGGGATTTAGGGGTCTATTACAGCACCAATAACTCTGCCCCATTCGCATCGCTACAACAAGCTGTTGTAAAAGGACTTGCACCGGACAAAGGATTGTACATGCCTGAAACAATAGCAGAACTCCCAAATGATTTTTTCGATGAAATAGGCAATTTAAACTTGATTAACATTGCCAAAACCGTAGCTCACGCATTCTTTGGCGAAGACATTCCAAAGGAAAGACTTGATGAAATTGTTGCCGATACGCTCAATTTCGAAATCCCGCTTGTAAAAATAGAAGAGGGAATATATGTGCTGGAACTTTTTCACGGGCCAACGTTTGCTTTTAAAGATGTAGGCGCACGATTTATGGCGCGGATGTTGTCCTATTTCGTAAAAGAACAAAAACAGGACAATGTAAAAGTGCTGGTTGCCACTTCGGGAGATACCGGAAGCGCTGTTGCCAACGGTTTTTTGGGAGTTGAAAGTATTGAAGTTTTCGTGCTTTATCCATCGGGAAAAGTGAGCGATATTCAGGAAGCGCAATTTACAACACTGGGAAAAAATATTATCGCCTTGGAAATCGACGGAACGTTCGACGATTGTCAGGCATTAGTAAAGTCGGCGTTTATGGACGAAGAGCTGAACCTGCAAATGAATCTCACTTCGGCAAACTCGATTAATGTTGCGCGGTTTCTTCCACAATCGTTTTATTATTTCCACGCCTACGCGCAACTTGCGAAGCAAAAAAAAGCCGATAACGTTATTATTTCCGTTCCAAGCGGAAACTTGGGAAATCTTACGGCGGGACTTTTCGCGAAGCGTATGGGATTACCCGTGAAGCGATTTATTGCTGCAAATAATCGAAATGATGTGTTTTGGGAATACTTGCAATCGGGGAAATACGTTCCACGCCCATCTGTACAGACTATTGCCAATGCCATGGATGTGGGCGCACCCAGCAATTTCGACCGCATTCTCGATTTATACGCTCACTCGCACAAAGCAATTACCAATGACATTTCGGGTTATCGCTATACAGATGAACAGATAAAATCGGCAATCAAACAAGTTTTCGAAACATCGGGCTATCTCCTCGACCCACACGGTACATGTGCTTATCTTGCTCTGAAAGAGAATAAAAAAGCCGATGAAACAGGTGTTTTCCTTGCAACTGCACATCCTGCCAAATTCAAGGAAACGGTGGAAAGTTGCATCGGAGAATCGGTTGAAATTCCCGAAGGATTGAAGGCATTTATGAAAGGGAAAAAGCAAACTCATCCCCTTTCAAGCGACTTTGAATTATTTAAAAAAGCCTTAATCAACTTATCTTAAGTTTTATTTTGGGATTTTTTTAATGCTATTAAGCCTAAATTGATTAGTTTTGCGCTTAAAATTGATAGAGAGCTTTACTTTTATTAATGAAACAACCATTACATTATATATTTCTTCTATTTGCTTCGATAATATTAATTCAATGCTCTTCCGTAAAAAGAGGAGGTGTTGCAACTCAACACGCGGTTGCGCCTGATATTAGTCATAAACCGGATACAACTCTACCGGAAGTGCCACCTCAGATAGAAGCTCTTGCCGACACCATAAAATCTCTTGCAAGATTAGACTCAATCGTATTACCCGATACGATAATTCCGATTATTCCTCCCGATTCAACAATTATCTCTGATATTAAAAGTGAAACTGATTCCATAGGAATACTGCCTGATACAACACAGATAACAGTTCCTGAAAAACTTGAAACTTCAGTATTCTACACCGCACAAGACTCTATGGTTTTCACAAAAGGGAACATGGGTTATTTATACGGAGATGCCGATGTAAAATACGGGAACCTAGGTATTAAAGGCGAATATATAACCATGGACCTCGACAGCAGTATAATTACATCCACTTTTGGAGTCGATTCTGTTGGTAAGGAATTTGGCTATCCGGTTTTCACGCAAGGCGATTCCGAATACGAAATGAAAAAAGTCCGTTACAATTTCGATACGGGTAAAGCTTTCATAAACAATGTTATTACTCAGCAGGGCGAAGGCAATATAGTAGCAAATATAGCCAAAAAAAATGCAGACAATTCGTTCTACATGATTAATGGCAAGTACACCACTTGCGAACTGCACGACCATCCACACTTTTACCTGAATTTATCGAAGGCTAAAGTCCGCCCCGGAAAAGACGTCGTCACCGGTCCGGCATGGCTGGTAGTAGCCGATGTGCCGCTTTTTCCCATCGTTTTGCCGTTTGCTTTCTTTCCTTTTACCGACACCTATTCGTCAGGAATTATAATGCCGTCATACGGTGATGAAATGGAACGCGGATTTTATCTTCAAAACGGCGGATATTATTTTGCAATAAACGATTACGTGGATTTGGCACTCACGGGTGATATTTACACCAAAGGTTCATGGGGATTAAGCGCTCGATCTAATTACATCAAACGTTACAAATTTAGAGGCAATATAAACGCCAGTTACATGAATACCATCATTGGCGATAAAGGCCTGAAAGACATTCCCGGTCAATTTTCCGAATCGAAAGATTTCAGAATAAACTGGACACATTCACAGGACCCGAAAGCCAACATGTACCGTACAATATCTGCAAGTGTGAATTTCTCTACAAGCCGGGCTAACCTGAATGATTTGTCGCGACTCTATTCCCGCGATGCGTCCAACAATACCAAAAGTTCCAGTGTAAACATTACACAACGTTTTCCCGATTCACCCTGGAGTTTATCGGCCTCCATGAACATCAATCAGGTTTCGCGCGATTCCACTATTTCAGCAACATTGCCCAATATTTCCATCACCATGAACCGCATCTATCCGTTTAAACGTAAAAAAATGGTGGGAGCCGAAAGATGGTACGAAAAAATATCGATGAGCTATTCGGGAGAGTTCCGTAATTCGGTAAATGCAATAAAAGAAAACAGATTTTTCAAATCGAATCTCATCAAAGACTGGCAGAACGGTATGCAACATAGGATTCCGGTGAGCGCTACTTTCTCGTTGTTCGATGTAATTCAGATATCTCCATCGTTCAACTACACGGAACGATGGTACACCGGCGCAATAAAGGAGGCATGGGATCCTATCGGAAAAAGAAATGTTGTAGTTGACACCATAAATGGATTCAAAAGAGTTTATGACTATAGCGCATCGCTAAGTGCAAATACAAAACTATATGGAATGTACGTTCCGTGGAAAATATTTGGCGATAAAGTTCGGGCTATCCGCCACGTTTTTTCGCCCAGTATCAGTTTGAGTTACAAACCCGATTTTGGAGATCCACGATTTGGATTTTACGAAAAATATACCTACCGGAATGAATACGGCGAAGATGTAGTATATTCCTATTCACCTTACTCGAAAATGATGTTCGGAACAGCTTCAGCAGGACAAAGCGGAAGCATCGGGTTCGACTTTAAGAACAATCTTGAAATGAAGATAAAGAGTGATAAAGACAGTACCGGATTCAAAAAAATAAGTTTAATAGACGATTTGGGCATCAATTTCAGCCATAATATGATGGCTGATTCTATGAAATGGAGCAACATAAACACTAATGTTCGCTTAAAATTAACAAAATCATATACGCTAAGCCTGAATGCAACATGGGACCCATATACATACCAACTCGACCAGAATGGGAATCCTAAAAGAGTGGATAAGTTGCGAATATCTAACGGAAAAGGGTTCGGACGGTTGATGAATACCGGAACTTCTTTTTCATATTCCATTAATCAGGATACTTTTAAAAAACTGTTTAGTAAGAAAGATGAAGCCGATGATGGTAAAGAAGGCAACGATGATACTAATACAGACCTGCCTGACGATGGTACAATGGGCCGAAACCCTAACGAAGGTGGACCAAATAGGAGTGTCTTTGCTCAGGGAGAAAATTCAATTGGTGAGTTTGATGACGATGGCTATCTAAAAAATGAAATTCAGTGGAATCTCCAGTTTAATTATTCGGTTAGATATGGATACAACCTACAAAAATTTGATAAGGAGAAAATGGAGTTTAAAGGTTTGCTAACACATAGTTTGGGATTTAGCGGTTCCATCCAGCCCACTAAAAACTGGAATTTTACATTTAATACCGATTATAATTTCGATTTGAAAAAATTCACAAGCATCAATTGTTCACTTACTCGAAACTTGCACTGCTGGAGCATGTCGGCAAGTTTTATCCCCATCGGACCGTACAAATCGTATAACTTTGTTATCCGCGCAAACGCTTCCATGCTACAAGACCTTAAATACGAGCAGCGAAACTCGCCTTACGATAGGGGAATGGATTGGTATTAAAAAAGTAGACTATTAGAACATAGACACAAGAATAAAGACAATTAGCATTTACGATTTGGGATTTACGAATTACGATTGAGAAGATTGAGTCCGAAATTCGACACGCCACCCTTACTTCAAGTCGCCCTTTCACCACCACTCCATATCAAAAACTCACTCCCACAACTTCTTCATCAGTTCCTGCATTTTATTTTCCGCAGGATTGTTTTGCGCTTCCCAAAAACGGGAGTTTTTCAATTTTTCGGGTAGATAATCTTGTTTCACGAAGTTATTTTCATAATCGTGAGCATACTTGTAGCCTTTGGCATAGTCAAGCTCCTTCAAAAGCGAAGTGGGAGCATTGCGCAAATGCAGCGGAACGGGTAGATTTCCGGTTTCGTTTACTTTGGCTATGGCTTTATCAATGGCAAGATATGCCGAATTACTTTTGGGCGATGTGGCTAAGTAAATGGCGGTTTCGGCAAGCACGATACGCCCTTCGGGCCAACCGATTTTTTGAAGGGTATCGAAACAGGCGTTTGCCAACAGCAGGGCGTTGGGATTCGCCAACCCGATGTCTTCGGCGGCGGAAATTACCAATCGGCGGGCAATAAATTTCGGGTCTTCGCCGCCCGCAACCATGCGAGCCAACCAATAAATGGCGGCATCGGGGTCGCTTCCGCGAATGGATTTGATAAAGGCGGAAATAATATCGTAGTGCATTTCGCCTCCTTTGTCGTAGGCAGCAGGATTTTCCTGTAATCTGCTCGTAACCGCTTCATCCGTGATTTCAATTTTCCCTTCGCTTTCCGATGCAACCAACAGCTCTAAAATATTCAACAACTTGCGTGCATCGCCACCCGAAAATCGAAAAAGCGCATCGGTCTCTTTCACTTCAATCTGCCTCTCTTTCAGAATTACATCTTCCGTTAAAGAGCGATTTAGCAAAGCTTGCAGCTCTTCTCTTCCCATCTCTTTTAACACATATACCTGACAGCGAGAAAGCAACGGACGAATCACCTCAAACGAAGGATTTTCGGTAGTAGCTCCGATAAGTGTTACCGTTCCTGTTTCCACCGCATTTAACAAAGAATCTTGCTGCGATTTACTAAAACGATGAATTTCATCGATAAACAAAATGGGAGCAGCGATATTGAAAAATCGGTTATTTTTGGCTTTTTCAATCACATCACGCACATCTTTCACACCGGAATTAATAGCGCTCAATTGGTAAAACGGCGCTTGCAATGTATTAGCGATGATGTTTGCCAACGTGGTTTTCCCGACACCCGGCGGCCCCCAAAGAATAATGGAGGGAACACGTCCCGAATCAATCATGCGGCGTAAAACCGCTCCTTTCCCGAGCAAATGGGTTTGCCCGATATATTCATCTAAGTTTTGCGGACGCAGCCGCTCAGCAAGGGGTGCACTCATTCTGTTTCGTCATTGAATTTATACAAAGATACAGCTTTTTTTGTTGTTTTTTAGATAACTTTTCGCCGGCTTTAAATATAAAATAAACTCACTTTTATCGGTTTTCAATTTAAATGGGTTATATTTGCGACGGAAAATCATCTTTTTATGCAAAACCATCTTCTTCTATCCTTGTTTCAAAACATGGAGCAATTAGACAGCGTTCGATTGAATTTCAGTCCGGGAACAGTAAACATTATGAATGTCGCCATTGCGTTCATCATGTTTGGTGTGGCATTAGGTATAAAACCGAAGCATTTTAAAGATGTGATTATGCAACCGAAATCTGCTATTGTGGGCGTTATCTCGCAATATTTCCTATTACCCGCACTCACATATCTGCTTGTTCTTATCTTAAAACCAAGTACGGCTGTGGCATTGGGAATGATTTTGGTTTCGGCATGTCCCGGTGGAAACGTATCCAATCTTATTTCATCGATTTCAAAATCAAATGTCGCCTTATCAATAAGTCTTACCGCCACAACCACCGTGATGAGTTTGTTTATGACACCGCTTAACTTTGCTTTTTGGGGTGGACTCTATGCCAAACACTCTCCGTTGCTTGTTCCAATTACAATAGAAGCGGGCGAAATGTTTCGCACGGTTTTCATCATTCTGGGAATTCCCGTGATATTGGGAATGATTGTAGGAATAAAGTTCCCTGTATTCGTGAAAAAGGTAGAAAAATATGTGCAAGGAATTTCTATTCTCTTTTTTGTGGCTTTTATCGTAGGAGCTTTTGCAGGTAATTTCAGTCTGTTTTTAAAATACATACATCTGATATTCTTTATCGTGTTGCTTCATAACGGATTGGCTTTTCTTGGCGGATATCTGCTTCCGAAAGCATTGAAAGTAACAGAAATAAACTGCCGTACCATATCCATCGAAACCGGAATTCAAAACTCGGGATTGGGACTCGCGCTTATTTTTAATCCCCGAATTTTCCCGCCCGAACTTGAACTTGGCGGAATGGCTTTTATTGCTGCCTGGTGGGGAATTTGGCATATCATCGCCGGACTTACTCTGGCATTTTATTGGAGAAGAAGACCTGTTAAACAAACTGCTACAACATAATGAACTACGAATACAGTAAAGGATACCAAATCGTTCGTTTTTTCGAACGCATTGCTCTCAGACTACATTACCGAAAAATTGTCTATTCAGGAACGGAAAACGTCAACGAAAACAATCCGGTCATTTTCGCTTCCAATCATCGCAACGCCGTTATCGACCCGCTTTTGTTGCTCAATAAGTGCAAGAAACAGCCTGTATTTTTGGCACGTGCCGATATATTTAAAAAACCGGCAATTGCCCGAGTTCTGAAATGGCTTCACATTATGCCTGTCTATCGGATGCGCGACGGAGCCGAAAACCTCGCAAATAACAGCGATTCGTTTCAACTGAGCGGTGAACTGCTGAAGAAAAGAATTCCCATGGCGCTCTATCCCGAAGGAAAACACAACCCGAAAATGTCTTTATTGCCTGTTCAAAAAGCCATTTCGCGCATTGTGTTGCCGATAGAAGAAGAGGAAAACTTTGAACTTGGTACCGAAATAGTTCCTATTGGTTTGTATTATACCGATATTTTCGGTTTTCTATCCGATGCATATGTTACATTCGGCAAACCGATTAAAGTATCCGATTATCAAAAACAATACGAAGAGAATCCCAACGTAACTGCCAATCAGTTACGAAAAGATTTAGAAATCGAAATGCGTAAACTAATCGTAAACATCAGCAACGATGAGTTTTACAATGAATACACTTATGCTATTGACTGGAATGCGGAACGCTTGACGAAAGAAAAATATATCGGTAAAAAAGATGGTTTCCTGCTTGCTTCGCAAGAAGTTGTTCGTAATTTGGACAACTTGTTTGAAAACGACAGAAACTCTTTTGACGAGAAAATACGCAACTTCCGTAAAGCCAAAGAGATTTTAAACAAACACGGATTAACAACAAAAGATAAGGTTGTTACTCCGTCGTCCGTCGTTCCTCTTATCGCTCAATTACTGCTTTTGATTTTCTCTTTTCCCATTACCGTTTTCGGTTTCTTGAACGGAGCTTTATCGATTTTAGGATATAAAAAACTTCTCACTCTATTCAAAGACAATCAGTTTATCCCGAGCGTACGTGCGATTTCCGGACTGTTTCTTGTTCCCATTTTCACCTTTATTCAATCACTGATTGTAGGATTAATTTTCAATTGGTGGTATGCGCTCGCTTACTTTTTCATCATGCCCGCAACTTTCTATTTTGCCTGTTGGTGGCGAAAATGGATGAAACAATGGGTAAGAAAATGGAAAGTAAAACGCTTCGCGAAAAAGTTTCCCGAAGCGTGGAAAAAACTAACGAAATTGATTCAATTATAACTCTGTGTATATCTCTGCGCTCTCTGTGAAACTTTCACACAGAACACAGAGATACAAATGTTTTCATTTCTTTTCCTTCAAATAAAACACAACTTTTCCGGCTTTCATTAAATCATCGTGAGAAATCCGATAACTGTTGTATCGCTTGCCGTCGATTACAATCTTATCAATAAATCGAGCTTTTTCGGTAGGGCGGACAACTTCTATCTCTAAATTTTTAGAAGCTAACTTCAAAGTTACATTGTCGAAGATAGGTGTTGTAAACGTGTAAGATGGACTGGTAGCATCATCGGGATAAAAGCCCATCATGCAAAAGACTGCCCACGTGGACATGGTGCCCGTGTCGTCGTTTCCGGGTAATCCGTCGGGCGAGTTTTTAAAGTGCTTCGCCAACAATTCTTGTGTAAGTTGTTGCGTACGCCACTCTTCGCCTTTCACATAACTGAACAAAAACGGATAACCAATATTCGGTTCATTGGTGGGGTCATAATGCCCGTCGTCGAATACTTCTTGGAGCTTATTTACAAATTTACGTTTTCCGCCGTGCATTTTTATCAAACCCTGCACATCGTGCGGAACCATAAACGAATAATTCCACGAACTTCCTTCGTGAAATCCGGGTACAGGTTCAAAGTTTTCGCCTTGTTTTGGATTAAAGGGCGAGTAAAACGTTCCGTCGGCTAAAACGGGACGGAAAACACCGTAATCTTTGCAATAGTATCGAGGATAATTAAGCGATTGTTTGCGAAAACGCTCGGCATCCTGCTTTTTGCCCAACGCATCGGCGAATTTCGACAAAGCATTATCGGCAATATAATATTCCAAAGCATGCGATACCGAATTATCGTATTGTTCACGTAATGCCACATAACCCATACCTAAATAGTCATCATTGTCGGGACGCAAAAAGTTGTCTTTTCCACCGGTTGTAGCCGATTTAACCATTGCTTCGTAAGCCGTGTTCACATCGAAATCACGCAGTCCTTTCATCCACGTATCCACGATAACAGGAATGGCGGGGTCGCCTTCCATCGTCATAGTTTCACGACTGTAAAGTTCCCACTTGGGCATCCAGCCGCTCTCTTTATACATATCCACCATGGAACGAACCATATCGATTTGTTTTTCCGGATAGAGTAACGTAAGCATTTGATGAACATTGCGGTAGGTATCCCAAAGAGAAAAAACGGTATATCGTGACGCATCGGTTTTCAATATTTTATCGCTCTCCATGGCGGGATATTCGCCGTTTACATCATTCAAAATATTGGGATGAATCAGCGCGTGATAGAGTCCGGTATAAAACACCGTTTGCTCATCGCTTGTTCCGCCTTTAATTTTTACACGAGAGAGGGCTTCGTCCCAAGCTGCACGAGCATCGCAGCGAACTTTATCGAAATTAAATCCCTTTTGTTCGGCTTCTAAGTTTAAACGTGCGTTTTCAGTACTCACAAACGACACACCGATTTGCACTTCCACCGTTTCACCTTCCGACACATCGTAAGTAAAATAGGCTCCAATATCATCGCCGGCAATGTCTTTATTATACTTTGTATATAATTTATATTTTCCGCTGTGAATATCCCAATCGGCTTCGGCAGCTTGCATCTCGCGTTGCATTTTCCAATAGCCCGTGGTTTTGGGCTGTTTATTCACACGCATTACAAAATAGATGGGGAAAACTGCCTGAGGATTGTAGCAAAACGTTCCCAAGAGCTTCATTCCTTCCACTTCGGTGTCGCTTACCCGGCGCATCCAGGCGCCCGTTTCGTTGGTTAAGCCTTCGCCCAAATTGAGCAAAACGTTGGCTTGTCCCGCAGGAAAAGTGAAACGGGCAATGCTGCTTCGCATAGTGGCGGAAACTTCGGTTTGGATATTATATTTTGTAAGGCGATTGGTGTAATATCCCGGAGTTGCTTTCACATTGGAATATTCGCTCCCATACTCTCTATAATCTACATTTAATTCTCCGGTAGTAGGCATCAGTAAAAGCGAACCTAAATCGGGACAACCCACTCCGCTGAGGTTGACGTGCGAATATCCGGTAAAAAACGAATTGTCGTGAGAATAGGGCGTGGACCACCATTGGGCGTCTTTGTCGAATTTATTTTTTTTCGAACCCATTACGTTAAATGGTGCAACCGACATCATGCCGTTAGGCAAAATCGGCCCAGGGTTTGTAGTTCCATAATTGGTTGTACCAATAAAGGGATTTACAAAATCGGTGGGGTTTTGAGCGAATACAAATTGTACTGCAATTAACAGAACGAGGGTAAAGAGATGTTTTGTTTTCATATTTTGGTTTTTATTTGGGCTTTGAATCGGAACTACCCAATAGCAGGGTTCTCTATATAAATATAGAGTTTATTATTACAAAAATAACCATTATCACCTAATTTTTCACAATTAAACCGTATTTTTGCAGTTAATTATCAACAATTCAACCTCAAATACAATGGACGAAAACCTAAAAAGATACATAGAGTTAATTCCGAAAGCAGAACTGCACGTGCACATTGAAGGCACATTTGAGCCTGAACTGATATTCGAAATCTCACAACGAAACAACGTCCCGCTTAAATATAACTCTGTGGATGACCTGCGTAAAGCATATAGTTTCAATAATCTGCAGGAGTTTTTGGACATTTATTATGAAGCGGCGAAGGTACTTCTGCACGAACAGGATTTTTATGATCTCACCATGGCTTATCTGCAAAAAGCACATGCTGACAATGTAGTTTACACCGAAATATTTTTCGACCCCCAAACGCATACCGAACGCGGTGTGAGTTTCGAAACGGTAATCAACGGAATTACCCGAGCAATGACCGATGCCAAAGCACAATTGGGGATTTCATCGAAACTGATTATGTGCTTCCTGCGCCATTTAAGCGAACAATCGGCAATGGAAACACTGGTAGAAGCGCTACCTCACAAAGATAAAATTATTGCCATTGGTCTTGATTCATCCGAAAAAGGGAACCCACCG
>MVZJ01000062.1 GCA_002069095.1 Bacteroidetes bacterium ADurb.BinA174
TGACTCTGGCAGGCTGTCCGCATTGAACGCCGAAAAGAGACTAAGAGTTCGAAGAGGAAATTAATTTACTTTGACGAAAGGGAATCCTCCTTTCGTCAGGATACTATGTGCCTAAAATATAAGAAAACGACCTCTAAGAGTTTATTAAGCAGGGAAGATAATGGATTTATAGAGGAAATATAAGAAAACGACCTCAAGGAGTTTATTAAGCAGGGAAGATAATGGATTTATAGAGGAAATATACAAACTATCGGATTATCCGACAAATGATTTTTAAAGTAGTAAAATCTCAATTTAATAAGCCCATACCTTAAAAATAATTTTCCGCTTTCTCATTGGAACTTACAAATAATACCCTATCTTTGTTCCAAATTTCAACGAATTTAAAACCACATACATAACCTTTAAGTATAAAACATTAAAAAAATTATTTTTATGAAAATTTACAATTTTAGTGCAGGACCTTCTATTTTACCGCAAGTAACCATTGAGAAGACGGCAGAAGCTGTGAAAAATTTTAACGGAATCGGCCTCTCCATCCTCGAAATCAGTCACCGTTCCAAAGACTTTCAGGCAGTAATGGATGAAACAGTGGCTTTGTTCAAAGAACTGTTACACATCCCCGAAGGATACCAAGTTCTTTTCCTCGGAGGAGGTGCAAGTATGCAATTCTGCATGGTTCCCTACAACCTGATGGAGAAAAAAGCCGCTTACCTGAACACCGGAACATGGGCAAGCAAAGCATTGAAAGAAGCTAAATTGTTTGGTGAAGTGGTTGAAGTTGCTTCTTCAAAAGAATCGCTTTTCAATTATATCCCAAAGGATTACAGCATTCCTGCTGATGCAGATTATTTCCACATTACCACCAACAACACCATTTACGGAACCGAAATCCGCAAAGACCTCGACAGCCCCGTACCGCTGATCGCCGATATGTCTTCCGATATTTTCTCACGTCCGCTCGATGTGTCAAAGTACGGTTTAATTTACGGTGGTGCACAAAAAAATTTGGCGCCTGCCGGCGTAACTTTCGTTATTGTTAAAGAAGAACTTTTAGGAAAAGTTACTCGTCCGATTCCGACTATGCTCGATTATCGCACACACATCCAAAACGGTTCCATGTTCAATACTCCTCCCGTGTTGCCTATTTACTCGGCTATGGAAACCCTTCGCTGGCTGAAAAGCCTTGGCGGTTTGGCAGCCATGGAAAAAATCAACATCGAAAAAGCAGGTATTTTGTACGATGCCATCGACAGCAGCAAAATCTTCATCGGAACCGCAAAAGAAGAAGACCGCTCCATTATGAATGTTTGTTTCGTGATGAAAGACGAGTATAAAGAACTTGAACCCGAATTCCAGAAATTCGCTTCTGAAAGAGGTATGTCGGGCATAAAAGGACACCGTTCTATCGGAGGTTTCCGCGCGTCAATTTACAACGCAATGCCGAAATCAGGCGTTCAAGCCCTGGTTGACTGCATGAAAGAATTTGAAAGAAGCCATTAAACATTAGGCATAGGGCATTGAGCTTTGAGCAGGATAAAGAAGTATTGAAAATTAGCCAATGAATTTAAAAGGTAAAATTCATCTCGCAGTTTCTTTATTTCCACGCAAAACTCAACGCCCTACGTTCTTCGCTTCATACCTATTAATACTTATTTAATACAACTATTATGAGAATTTTAATTGCAACCGAAAAACCTTTTGCTCCCGAAGCAGTTAAACAAATCGGAGAAATCATTGAAAACGCAGGTCACAAAATGGTGTTATTGGAAAAATACGCCGATAAAAAAGATCTGTTGAATGCCGTATCAGATGCCGATGCCATGATCGTTCGCAGCGATATCGTAGACAAAGAAGTGCTTGACGCTGCCAAAAACCTGAAAATCGTGGTTCGCGCCGGAGCCGGATACGACAACGTAGATTTAACAACAGCAACCGCTAACGGCGTATGCGTTATGAATACCCCCGGACAAAATTCTAACGCCGTTGCAGAACTTGTTTTCGGCATGTTGCTATATCTCGCTCGCGCCGGATTTAGCGGAGCCAGCGGCTCCGAACTAAGCGGCAAGAAACTGGGATTACACGCCTTTGGGTACATCGGCAAACTGACGGCTAAAATTGCCAACGGTTTCGGAATGAAAGTATATGCTTATTCTCCGTCGCTTGCCCGAAACCCCGAAATAGGAAAACCCTACAACGTAACGGGCGTAAAATCTCCCGAGGAATTATACGAGAAAAGCGAAATTGTTTCACTCCACATGCCGGCAAACGACCAAACAAGAGGCAGCATCAACTACGAACTGCTAAGTAAATTGCCACAAAATGGAATTGTGATAAACACCGCACGTAAAGAAGTGGTAAACGAAGCCGATATGCTGCGCATCATGGAAGAGCGTCCGAAATTTAAATACGCCACCGATATTAAACCGGGTAACCACGAAGCAATGGCTGAAAAATTCGGGAACCGCTACTTAGCATCTGCAAAAAAATGCGGCGCTCAAACAGGTGAAGCTAACGTAAATGCAGGACTTGCCGCTGCTACACAGATAGTGAAATTCTTCACAGATGGAGATGAAACTTTCCGTGTTAATCCGAAGTAACTATCGGTTTTTGGCTGTTGGCTTTTAAACCATTCATTATGCGCCTTGCAATTTTATTATCGCAAGGCGCATTTTTCGTTTTTTTAACTATAATAATTTGAAAAATGCACCAGTATATACGAAATATTCGTACTTTTGTATCGTATTAACTAATTAATGGAAAAGACATGGAAAGATTAACACCTCAAGAAGAGAACATCATGCTTCGTGTGTGGCAAATTGGAGAGTGCGCCATAAAAGATGTTCACGACAAATTAGAAGAACCGAAATTGCCCTATACCACTGTGGCATCTGTGTTCAACAACCTCGAAAACAAAGGATATCTCAACAAATCGCGCTCAGGAAATTTAAAAGTTTTCACGCCGAAAATTTCGGAAGCTTCATACAAGCGCCATTTCCTTTCGGGAGTAGTAAAGAGCTATTTTGATAACTCGTACAAGGAACTGGTATCGTTTTTTGCAAAGGAACAGAAAATTTCGACCGAAGAGTTGGAAGAAATTATTCGACTGATAGAGAAGAAACAGAAATAACTTTTATTAGACAACAGACCGCTTCACTGACAGATGTCAGACAATAGACACTTAACGATCTAATGTCTGTGTTCTGAAATCTGAAATCTCAAAAAATGGAAACACTTATTGCATACATCATTAAAGCAAACATTGCACTGATAATCTTTTATCTGCTGTATGTCGCTCTCTTGAAAAAAGACACTTTTTTCGCTTTTCGACGCTATTTCCTTTTGGCAGCGATAGTGTTTTCATTTGTTTATCCGTTTATAGCAGTTTCGGCTTGGGGGAATATCATTTCATTCGAAAAACCGCAGGAGTTTACCACACAGGTAATAGTTGAGGAACCAACTTTTGCCGTTGTTTTGGCAGACGAAATTCAAGCAGTAGAACCTGTTAACAAAATCGACATTAATTGGCGACAAGTTTTGCTTTTCACCTTATCCGCAGGATTTGCTTTTTTCCTCATCCGGTTTGTATGGCAACTGATAAGCATTTTACACATCAAACACAAGAGCATTCGGAAGAATATCGATGGTATTCGGGTATTCGATTTACACGATGAAATAACGCCCTTCTCCTTTTTCCGGTGGATTTTCATCCATATCGACTCGCACTCCGATACCGAAATAAAACAAATACTCCTGCACGAACAAACCCACGCCCGCCAATGGCATTCTGCCGATGTTGTTTTGATGGAGTTGCTTTGTGTGTTTTTCTGGTGGAACCCCATAGCTTGGCTGATAAAACGCGAAACGGCCATCAACCTGGAACACTTGGCCGACAACGGCGTTTTGCGAAAAGGAGTGAGCAGCCGCGATTACCAATATCATCTTTTGCGGCTCACTTACCACCAAAACGCCACTCAAATAGTAAACAATTTTAATGTATCACTTTTAAAACAACGTATCACGATGATGAACAAAACCAAATCGCCGGCTCGAAAGTTGGCAAAGTATTTAATCGCCCTGCCGCTGGCGCTTCTTTTAGTGGCAGGCAACAGTGTTTATGCTCAAAACCAAAAAGGAGACGAAATCTTTACGGAAGTAGAGAAATTTCCCGAATTTCCGGGCGGGAATGAGGCATTCATGAAGTTCCTTGCCGAAAACATAATGTACCCGGTCATTGCACAGGAAAATAACGAACAAGGAAGAGTTGTTGCCAACTTTGTAGTTGAAAAAGACGGCAGAATTTCCAACATCAAGGTAATTCGCGGAGTAACCGCCGGACTGGATGCCGAAGCTATGAGACTATTGAATTCAATGCCCGACTGGCAACCCGGCGAGCATAAGGGTCAACCTGCCAGAGTACGGTTTACTTTGCCTATTGTTTTCAGGTTACAAGGCGAGGGTTCGGGAGAAAGTAAAAGCCCTGTTACGCCGGTATCTGTCGATGCCAATGAAAAGGGTAAGATGTTGGACGAAGTTGTGGTTACAGCATACGCCAGACCAAACACAGTTATCCCGCCACCGCCACCATTGCCCGGCAGAGACAACGCTGAATCAAACGGCGATGAAGTCTTTGTTGTAGTAGAAAATCAGCCGCAATATCCGGGTGGAACGGAAGCAATGAACAAATTTATCAACGAAAATCTGCAATATCCGGTAATCGCGCAAGAAAATGGAATTCAAGGGCGGGTAATTATCAATTTTATTATTGAAAAAGACGGAAGCCTGTCCGATATCCGGGTTGTACGCGGTGTTGATCCGGCATTGGACAAAGAAGCCGTTAGGCTTATCGGTTCCATGCCTAAATGGACTCCCGGCAAACAACGAGGATATGACGTAAGGGTAAGATATACATTACCCATTACCTTCCGGTTGTCGGGTAATGCGCCGGCAGTTGAGACCGGTAAACCTCAACGGGAAGATCAAGAAAAGCTGAAAGACCTTGCCAGAAAAATGATAACTGAAGAAATCTTTGTGGTAGTTGAGGAACAACCTGAATTTTCAGGCGGAAGCACTGCCATGATGAATTTCATCTCCGAAAACATCAGTTACCCTAAAATTGCATTTGAAAACGGCATTCAGGGACGAGTGATCACCAATTTCGTTGTTGGAAACGACGGCAGTATAAGCGATGTGAAAATCGTACGTGGTGTTGACCCGGCGTTGGACAAGGAAGCTGTTCGCGTAATTGAATCGATGCCCGCATGGAAACCCGGCAAACAACGAGGACAACCCGTAAACGTACGGTTTACGTTGCCGGTAGTTTTTAGTTTGGAAAAAAAAGAGCCGAAAGTTATCGTTGATAAATTGAGTACGGTTGAAGGAGTTATAAATGTTCACGCTCAGGCTCAACCAAGCCTAACCTTTCCCGGCGGAAACGAGGCTTACATGAAATACATTTCAGACAGAATTAAATATCCGGTGATAGCACAGGAAAATGGAGTGCAAGGGCTTGTTCGCACATCATTTAAGATTGATGCAAACGGAAAAGTTACCGATGCTAAAATAGAATCTGGAGAAAACGAGCTTCTGAACAAAGAAGCGCTACGGGTAATCAATTCAATGCCGCAATGGACTTCGGATAATACAACCCTCATCTCCGGAAAAGTTACCGATGCCGATTCTAAACCGTTACAAGGTGCAACTATTATTTTTAAAGGGACCAGCACGGGCACGATTTCTGACGCCAACGGCAATTTCATGTTAAAAGTTCCCGAAAAAGAAGGAGCCTTATTTATTTCTTTTGTCGGATTTAAAACAACAGAAGTTCCATTGCAGAACATTAAGACGCAAACCGGAAGCATGGAAGTGAAACTTCCGTTTGTTTTCCGTTTGCAAGGCGATAAAATAGAACCATACAAAGGCCCGACGCCAAATAATGCCATAGTCATAGTTGGCTATGCAAAAGATTAATCAATCTTGTTGTTAATCTACCCTCGGAAATCGGAGAAAGCGTGCAGAGTAGCTTTCTCCGGTTTTAACTCAACGGAAGTTTCTGTTTGGCATTTTTATCCAATTACAAATTCCTCCACTGCTTATGAGAACCAATTTTGTGATTTCAGTTGCTTTAATGATGATGTCGGTTTCCGTATCAGCACAAACGCTAACGGCACGTGATTTCATGCAGCAATATCGCTACCGCGAAGCCGTCGAATGGCTCGAAACTCAACCGGAAACGGCCGAGAACCTGTTGTTAAAAGCCGAAAGCTACGAAAAACTCTACAACTATACCGATGCCCTCGCCGTTTACGAACGGCTTTTGACAAATAATCCCGATGACACGGAACTGTTGATCTCCGCCGCAGAATGCGCATCGCAAGCAGGGAACACAGAATCGGCGCTGAAGTATTGGATAAAAACGGACAGCCTATCGCCCGGGAACCTGTTTTTCCAGACTAAAAAGGCGATGGCATATTATCGGAACGGCAACTGGCAGGAAACTATTGAAAGCGCACAAACGGTTTTCCAATCCGATTCCGTTCCCCTACTCCTTCGTATGACGGGCGATGCTTTCTTAAACATATCCAACGCCGATTCTGCTATTTGGTTTTATGCAAAATCCATCGAAAAAAATCCATCGGATTACCTGGCGGTCAGCAAACTGGGAAATCTGTATTATGCCGCTAAATTTTACGATTCCGCTATCAATATTACCGACAGATACCTGACACAAATAAACCCGAATCAAATAACCATAGGACAATTAAACGGAATGGCAAACTATTCCTCCGGGAGGTTCGACGAAGCAATCGACAGGCTAAAGAAAAATGTAGAATTGGGCGACAGTTCATATACAACCACCTACTTTCTTGGGATGAGCAATTATGCAAAAAAATGGTACTACGAAGCGGTAAAGTGGCTCGGCAAAGCTTACGACCTCAACAGCAACGATGTAAATATGTGTTACTATTACGGAACGGCGCTTGGGCGCACAATAAAACCGGAGAAAGCGGTAAATGTGTTACAAGAAGGTATCAACAAGATAGATGAAATGTCGGAAATGCTGTTCGATTTTGATGTTTCGATGGCAGAAACCTACAGAAACTCAAACGCCTACGCGAAAGCAATTGAATATTATTTATCGGCATACAAACGGCAACCCGATAAGCATGACCTTTTGTACAGCATCGCACAAACTTACGACACGGCAAAAGATTACAAAAACGCCATAGCTACCTACGAACGTTTTCTGAAAACCGCACCCAAAAACTTCAATATTACCAACTTCGCCCTCGCCGAAGGCGAAAAAATAAGTGCGGAAAATTTTTACTATATAGTAAGTTTCAAGCGCATAAAAGAATTGCAGGAGAAAGTGTTTATGGAATCGGGGAAGAAATAATAGCACATCCGTTGCAAAACCTGCTGCTGAGATCTTTTGTCTTTTATCTTTTGTCTTTTATCTTTTGTCTTTACTCTCTAATTAAACATATCATCAATTCCTTCGCCTTGCCTAATAGGGTCTTCGTTTAGATAAAAATCGGGAGAATAACGTTGTCCGTCGTAACAAGGTTGAAAATCGGCTGGGATATCAAATCTGCCGTTATCGGTTAATTTTAGTTTGGGATCGGCATATACTCTCTGGTAGAACAATCCGTGAATGGGCAATGCAGCGGCAGCTCCCTGTCCATACATCATACGATCGAAACGAATGGTTGGTTCTTCGCCACCCACCCAGGCCGATGCCACAATTTCGGGAGTAAACGACATAAACCACGCGTCGGAATTATCGTTGGTAGTACCTGTTTTACCACCCATTTCACCTTGCAGGTTATAGAGACGGCGTAATCGGTTTCCTGTTCCGGCATCGACCACGGCTTTCAGCATATCAAGCATTTTATACGACGTGGTTTCGCTGAAAATTTCCTGCATTTTGGGAACAAAATTAGCGACTACGTGACCGTAAGAATCTTCAATTCGGGTTACCAACAAAGGTTCGATTCGAATTCCTTTGTTGACAAATGCCGTGTATGCACCGGCCATCTCATAAACCGACGCGTCATTTGTCCCCAACGCCAAAGCAACAACCGGATCGGCAGGTGTTTTCAACCCGAAAGATTTTAACATTCGCGCAAAAGCGTATGGAGAAAACAGGCTCATCAGATACGCTGTTACCCAGTTATCGGAATTTTGCAATCCCCATTTTATGGTAACAAAACTACCAAGTGCGCCTCGCGTGTTTTTAGGACTCCAAGGCTCTCCGTTTTCTGCTATAATGGTTATCGGGCCATGTATCATTCCGTCGCAGGGGCTCAATCCTTCTTCCATAGCCAGCGTGTAAAGATACGGTTTAATGGTTGAACCTATTTGCCGTTTTCCGGTAGTTACCATATCGTATTTGAAATGAGCAAAATCGGGGCCGCCTACATAGGCTTTCACGTGTCCCGTAACCGGACTGACAGCCATAAATCCGGCTCTTAAATAGCTTTTATGGTAACGGATGGAATCCCAGGGCGTCATGGTAGTGTCAATATCGCCTTTCCATGAGAAAACCTTCATTTCCACCGGAGAATCTTTAAAATTGCTCAAAATCTTATCATCGCTCCATCCTTCTCTTTTAAGAATCCTATACCGGTCAGTCTGCTTCATGGCTGTTTGCAAAAGCTTTTCTACATCGTTTGCCACACTGTTTGCATACGGCGCGTATTTTTTCCCGCGTATTTCGGCGGCGAATTGAGGCTGCAGGTATTGTAAATGCTCACGAACGGCCTGCTCGGCATATTTCTGCATTCGCGAATCGATAGTGGAGTAGATTTTCAACCCATCGGTATAAATGTTATAGTTGGAACCATCGGCTTTTTTGTTCTTGTTGCACCAACCGTAAAGTTCATCATTCAACCACGAAAGGGAATCTTCCATAAACTGCTGTCTTTGCCACGATGCGTAGTTTTTTCTTTCGGGTTTCACGGCCATCATCACTTTTGCCAAATGCTGACGGTAATAAGGAGCAGGAATTGTAACGTGATCGACACGATTGAAATCCAACTCAATAGGGAGTTTTTGCAACGAATCGGCTTCGCGCAACGTTAAATGCCTGGCCTTTCTCATTTGCGCCAGCACTACATCGCGACGGTCTTTGGTTAATTGTTCGCGTCTTATTGGATTGTACCGAGCGGAATTTTTAAGCATCCCCACCAACATGGCGGCTTCCTGTATGTTCAAATCGATAGGACGTTTATTGAAATATGTACGAGCGGCCGACTCAATTCCAATTCCGCCATAATTGAAATCGTATTTGTTGAAATAAAGATTAATAATCTCGTCTTTGGTGTACTGCCGTTCTAATTTTACAGCAATCAACCACTCTATGGGTTTCTGAAACATACGTTGCAACTTGTTGCTTGCCCTGGGAGAATAAAGTTGTTTTGCTAATTGCTGACTGATGGTACTTCCACCGCCGCTGCTCTCATCCTGAAGCAAAACTGTTTTAAAAATGGCTCTTCCTAACCCGATAACATCAATACCCGAATGCGTGTAATACCGTTGATCTTCGGTAGCAACCAACGCATTAACAAGATGCGGCGATAACTCGTTGTAATCTATTAGAATTCTATTTTCATTTTCTTTCGAATAGGTAAACAACAGTTGATCGTCCGACGAAATAACTTGTGATGCGTATTTATCAATCGGATTTTCCAGTTCATCGATACGCGGCAGATAACCTATCAATCCTGACGACATCAACAAGAAAATAACAACATTAACTGCGATGAAAATAAAGAACAATCGCCATAACCACTTGATGATATCGCTCTTGGATGGTATTTTCTTATTAGTTTTTTTATTTGACCCCGATTTTTTTCCCATAGTTAATTTGAAACCGATTAGTTTTTGATTTTGACGGATTTCAGTACAAAATTACATAAAACAGTTGAATAAGTTGTTAGAAATGATATTAAAAAATGTAGAGACGCAACATGCTACATCTACGTTATCCAAACCCAAGGGCTGGCTTCGAGCCAGCCCTTGGGTAATAAACACGAAGCCGCCCATCGCTAAGCATCGTTATCTCCCGGCCTCAGCAACTACAATCCGCTAAAATCCACTCCTTCGAAAACAAGAGAAGGAACGCGCCACGAAGAATTCAACCGCGGATCGTTTCCGGTTTCTACAAGCGAGTTCCACAACGTAATCATGTTTCCGGTAACGTTCATCTCCGAAAGCGGGGTGGTTAGTTTTCCGTTTTCGATAAGGAAACCTTCTATTCCGTATGAGAAATCGCCGGTGGAACTATTGCTGTTGCCGCCGTTGAATCCCGTTACGAGAATTCCGTGATTTACATCGGCGATTAACCCCTCTAAATCTTTGTTTCCGGTTTGCATTACCAATATAGACGGATTGGCGATTGTCGGCTCCACGTTCATTTTCTTGGCGTTGTATGTATCGATGTAATACGTTTTCAGTACACCTTTGTCAAAAACGTTACGCCGCTCCGTAGCCACTCCCTCGCCGTCGAAATATCGTGCACCCGATGCTCCGATTAAATGCGGCTCATCCAACAGCGTAAACTTGTCGCTACCTATTTTTTGCCCGATTTTATCCAGCAAAAAGGAGTTTTTTTGTTGTAGAGCCGAACCGTACAGTGCGCTCAACATCGGACGGAGTAACTGACCGCTGTTTAGCGGATCAACCACCATCGTGTACTTGCCCGATTTCGTTTTCTGTTGCCCTATTTTCTGTAATGTGCGCTCTAACGCCTTTTGTCCGATCCCCTCCTTTATCAGTTTATCGAGATAAAGCGACGATTCGTACCAATAAGACGAAGGACGGGCTTCTCCGTCGCCTTTCACCGCAACGCTTGCCGATAGCGAATACCACGAATTTTGGGTTTCACCCTCGAATCCGTTGCTGGTAATCTGATAACCGAAGCTATCGCCATCGTTGTACGACGATTCCACCGAAATTATACGCGGATCTTTGCCCAACGCCTCCTCGGCTATGGCTGTGGCCATGGCTACTTTATCGTCGGGGTTTACAGCATTGAA
>MVZJ01000063.1 GCA_002069095.1 Bacteroidetes bacterium ADurb.BinA174
CAAAGAAGTAAAATAGTTATACAATAGTCATAGTAGCAAAGCTACTATGTGTAAAACAAGTTTTCTATGTAACACTTGTATCGCTATTTCCTTTTCAATAAGCTATATTTTCTATCTATCTATGTGGTATTGAAAAGGATTATTCTGTTTTATAAATAGACTATAAATATAGTAAATATAAGGTCATTCATTTTAAATTATTTACTCATATTATTAATGCAAACAATAACAGTTCAAAGGTTATGTAAAAAAATTTATATAATAGTTATATGATAAATATCACGCTCTTTTTCAGCAATATAATGATATTCAACACACTTATTTCGAAAGAGACAAACACTTATTTTCGGCTGTAAATACAAAAAAGAAAAACCTCTCCGATAGAAGAGGTTTTTTATTTATAATTATTCAGCATAATATCTAAAATCTTTCAGCATTTCCTGCAAACGCTTGCGGGCAAAGAAAATCCGACTTTTAACCGTTCCGATGGGAAGTCCCAAATGTTGTGCAATTTCTTCGTATTTATATCCTGAAACGTGCATCGAAAAAGGAACTTTATATTCATTGGTGAAACTGGCAATTGCCTTGTTTATTTCTTTAATGGTATAAGCTCCATCCGGTGTGTTAAAACCGGAATCTTGCGGCAAATTAAGATGATATAAGTTTTCTGTTTTGTCGATAATTGTTTGGCTTCTAACTATTTTTCGATAGTTGTTCACAAAAATATTATGCATTATGGTAAATACCCATCCTTTGAAATTTACGTTTTCGTAATATTTTTCTCTGTTATCCAATACGCGGAGAGTTGTTTCCTGCAAAAGA
Organism: Bacteroidetes bacterium ADurb.BinA174; assembly: GCA_002069095.1. GTDB lineage: Bacteria > Bacteroidota > Bacteroidia > Bacteroidales > Dysgonomonadaceae > Petrimonas. Next base: position 823 of record MVZJ01000063.1, read on the forward strand.
TCTTTTGCGTCTTCCCGATCTGCAGTTAATGTTAGCGCGAAGTTAAACATATTATCCTGCAAACCCAGCAACCTGTTTTCGAAAGAACTTTTTGACTTCATAGCTTTTAATTTTGTTTTTGTTGTGTTAACGACTCAGCTTTATTTGATTTTCAAAATACATATATATTGCTTTGTCCTATGCAAATATAATAACATAATCCTCTTATTCAACATTTTTTTATTTCAAAAACAATTAATTAGTGTTAACAAATTCATGAATTGGAGCCATAGCGCTTATAATCAGAATATTAAACATAATTATTCTGTGGATTTTTTCCACATATAATCTATAAATAATATTTATAGCACAATTTGAATAATTTAAAAACGTAATAATTTTGCAACAACTCCGATTTTAGAACACGTCTAAATAATTTAAAAAAAATGAGTCGAACAAGTTTTCCGATTTAACAGACAAAGTTAAACAGGGACTGACAAATAAATAAAGCCCAAATCTGAATCATTTATTGTGGCATACTATTTGCAAATAAATTGAAAGAATAAAATAAACACCGTAATAAATATGATAAAAGAAGGACAAATTGGGGTAACAACCGGAAATATTTTCCCCATCATTAAGAAATTTCTTTACAGTGATCACGAAATTTTTCTTCGTGAAGTAATCTCAAACGCTGTGGATGCTACGCAAAAACTTAAAACATTGGCGGACGTTGGCGAGTTTAAAGGAGAATTAGGTGATTTATCCGTGAAAGTTTCGATAAACAAGAAAGCCAAAACCTTAACTATCTCCGATCGCGGAATCGGAATGACAGCCGACGAAGTGGATAAATACATCAATCAGATAGCGCTTTCATCGGCAAACGATTTTTTAGATCAGTATAAAGACAATGCCAACGCCATTATCGGGCATTTTGGGCTTGGTTTTTATTCCACATTCATGGTGGCTAAAAAGGTGGAAATAGTTACCAAATCCTACAAGGATGAGCCTGCCGTAAAATGGTCTTGCGAGGGCGAACCGGAATACAAAATGGAAGAATCCGATAAAACCGATCGCGGAACAGACATTATTATATATATCGACGAAGAAAACAAAGAGTTTTTGGAAAAAAACAAAATCGAATCGCTACTGAATAAATATTGTAAATTTTTACCGGTTTCAATTGTTTTCGGGAAAAAACAGGAGTGGAAAGACGGAAAATATGTCGATACCAAAGAAGATAACGTCATTAACGATGTAAATCCGCTTTGGAAACAAAAACCCGCCGGATTAAAAGACGAAGATTATCAGGATTTTTACCGCAAGCTCTATCCGATGAGCATGGACGAACCGCTCTTCTGGATTCACTTAAACGTGGATTATCCGTTCAACCTGACAGGAATTCTTTATTTCCCGAGAATAAAAAACAACATTGAGTTGCAGCGAAACAAAATACAGTTATTCAGCAATCAGGTTTTCGTTACCGATTCGGTAGAAGGAATTGTTCCCGAGTTTTTAACACTACTACACGGCGTACTCGATTCGCCCGACATTCCGCTTAACGTTTCACGTTCGTATCTGCAAAGCGACAATAACGTGAAGAAAATATCAAACCACATTACCAAAAAAGTGGCCGATAAACTGGAAGAAATTTTCAAAAAGGAACGGGCTCAATTCGAAGAAAAATGGGATAGCCTGAAAATCTTCATTGAATACGGAATGCTCACCGAAGAAAAATTTTTCGACCGGGCTGCCAAGTTTGCATTGTTCAAAAATACGGACGACAAGTATTTCACATTCGAAGAATATAAAACGCTTATCGAAAGTACTCAAACCGACAAAAACGGCACATTGGTTTACCTGTACGCCAACCACAAGGAAGAGCAGTACTCGTTTATTGATGCCGCTAAAGAAAAAGGTTACGACGTGCTGATGATGGACGGACAGTTAGATGTTCATTGGGTTGGACTTCTGGAACAAAAAATGGAAAAAACCCGATTCGTTCGTGTGGACAGCGACACAGTGGAACACATCATAGAAAAGGAAGAAAAAACTTCGGTGGTATTATCGGATAAGGAGAAGGAGAACCTGACGGAAGCCATAAAATCGCAACTTCCTAAAATCGACAAAACAGAATTCAACGTCGATTTCAAATCTTTGGGCGAAGCCACACGTCCGGTTCAGATTACCCAAAACGAGTTTTCGCGACGCATGAAGGAAATGTCTGCCATGCAGCCTGGAATGTCATTTTACGGCGAGATGCCCGACATGTTTCAGGTAATTCTGAATATGGATCATCCTATTGCAAAGCAACTGTTGAACGACACCAAAGACAAATCGAAAGAAGATGTTGCAACCTTTGCCTCAGAAAACGCCAAACTAAAGCAGATTATCGATTTGGCATTGCTCTCCAACGGAATGCTCAAAGGCGAAGCTCTAAGTAATTTCATTAAACGAAGCGTGGAGTTATTGTAAATACTTGTCATTTAAAGATTTACATTTCGCCCTTCGCTTATAGAAAAGGCATTTGTTTTACGTATTCTTAACCTGCATTATTCATCGCAATAAAAGACAAAATATGTTCATGATTGATTATCCCGCGATTGCTTATGAGTAAAATTTTTACAAACTTTCTTATGTTGTGTCAGTTATAAAATGGCGCATATCGTATTTTGTGAATTCTCATAAATAAGCGGTTTTAAAATTCGAAACTCAATACAATGCAGGTTAAGACTTTTAGGTAAAATAATTTCAAAAGCATAAAATTAACTCACATTACTTTCATTCTGTATTTAAGTCCTTAAACTTGAGGCTGCTCTAAAAAAACTAATAATCTTAGATTTTTATCTTTGCGACTTGATTAAAATGTAATGATTACCTGATAGATGTAAAATTTAAACTTTGTTTCTTTGTGGCAAAAAAGTTCGGAGTGGTTTTAAATTTCGTTTCTTGCATTTTTTTTCATTAATTTGCAAAATTATTGCACAAAAAAATCATAATCGATGCCCACATCTAAAAACATTGCCTTAATTTACAACAGATATGTCGACGACATGTACGCATACGCATTGCATTTAGGCTTTAATGAAGATACGGTTATGGATGCAATACATGATGTGTTTTATAAATTACACATAAATCGCGTATCATTTGAAAACATTTATAACCCTAAATTTTACCTTTTTCGTGCCTTAAAAAACAGACTTATCGACATCTGTAAGGAAAGTAAGGAATATCTTGGATTAACCGAAACACCTGAAAAAATAAGTGAAAGCATGCCTTTCCGGTTACAGGTAACAATTGAAGATGAAATGATTCGGGAAGAGGATTTAGCTGAAATCCGCCAAAAAGTAGAGAATGTATTAAACAATCTTACCGATCGACAACGAGAAATTGTGTACCTCAAGTATATCAATGAATATACTTACGAAGAGATCGCCGAATTGATGCAAATTTCCGTGCTTGCTTGTCGAAACTTGCTTAGCAAATCAATGACAAAGTTAAAAGCGCTTTCCAAGCCGATATTACAAGACTTCCCGTTTATTTTCCTATTCATCCATATTTGTTAAAAAACACCCTGATTTATTTTTTTTAAAAAAAACGATGATGTTTTTATCGTTTTTTCGTCTATTCAATAAAAGCAAGTAATAAAACCCTGTAAGAACTTTCTTTTAAACAATCATAGTATGCAGAATAAACATAAAAAAAATGATTTTCTTCGTTTTCTAAAAGATGAGAAATTCATCGAATGGAAACTTTTTCCTTCCGATGAATTGACAGCTTATTGGGAAAATTTCCTACAAGAACATCCCAATGAACGAGAGAATATGACTTTGGCTGAAGAACATTTCAGGAATATTCGGTTATCGTCATATAGCTTATCTCCGGAGAAAAAAGAAGAAGCAATAATAAAATTGGAACATTCTATCCATACATTCAACACGAAAAGAAAAATCCTTCGTGTACTATACGTTGCTGCTGCCTGCGCCGCCATATTTATTTTATCTGTTTTGTACATACGTATAAATAACAATCAACCAAAAGCTGATGCTATACTTAGTGATTATATCGTTGGCAGTGAATTACAATCTGAAAATATACGCTTAATCACCAATAATAAGACAACTTCTTTTCAAGAAAATATCAATATCGAAATCAGTAATACCGGTGTTGCTCGAATTAAAACAGACAATGAAAATCAGGAAGATATTTCCATGGATGAAAAGACCTTAAACACACTTATTGTCCCCTATGGAAAACGTTCGTCTCTTACCCTTGCCGATGGTAGTAAAGTTTGGCTCAATTCGGGATCGACTCTTATATTTCCGACACAATTTACAGAAAACAATCGCGAAATTCACCTAACATCGGGAGAAATGTATATTGAAGTGGCACCTGATAGTCAAAAACCATTTTACGTACATACTTCCGATTTTAACGTAAAAGTGTACGGCACCAAATTCAATGTATCAGCATATACTGATTCGCCACAGTCGGTTGTACTCATAGAAGGCCGTGTAAGCTTACAACACGGCAATAAACAGGAGACATTTTTATCGCCAAACGAACAAGCTATTTATGCTGACAACGGCACTTTCAACAAACAGAAAGTAAATGTTAATCAATTTATCTGTTGGAAAGAAGGCTATTTAGAATTTGACGATACCCCCATGGAAGATGTTTTGCTGCAAATAGGAAGATATTACAACCTGTCGTTTAATTACGATAAAAACACTTCACTTAAAGGACATACATGCACAGGAAAAATTATCCTATTCGATAATTTAGATAATGTAATGACTACACTGGCACTAATTTCCTCAACAACATTTACAAAAGAAGGTAAACAAATATACATCACCATTAACCCGAATAAAACCTCAATGCCTATGGAAAAATAAACAACTTATATGTATAAAAAAAGTCGAACGATACTGCAATTATCGCCCGACTCATTTTGAATTTAATCACCATATGACTAATTTGATAATTAAAATCGTACAAAGATATGAATAAAATTTCTAACGAATGTAATAATATCCTTGATAATCACAAACGGACTCTTACAATCATGAGAATATCTCTTTTCTTCTTGTTTATCGGCATATTAAGTTCTCAAGCGATGAATAGCTTTTCCCAGGAAACCAAATTCACGTTTAACTTAAAATCAATTGCCATAAAAGAAGTATGTAATGAAATTGAAAAGAAAAGCGATTTCAGGTTTGTTTTTTCAAGTGATGCCAGAAAAATTACCAATCAAAAAATAAGTTTAAACGTTGATTCGGAAACCATTAATAACATACTTGATATTATATTGTCCAACACAAATCTGACATATAATATAATTGACAATCAAGTAGCTATTTTTAAAGATGCTAATAAGAAACCGGCAACTGAAAAAACGATACCGGATGAGATAATCCAACCGGAAAAGAAAAAAGTTACCGGAAAAATCACCGACAAAAACGGGGAATCCATCATCGGTGCCAACATCATCGAGAAAGGTACCGGTAACGGAACCGTTACCGATATCGACGGAAGTTTCACACTAAACGTTGCTCCCAACGCCCTGTTACAAGTGTCCTATATCGGTTACCTGACACAAGAGGTATCGGTTGCCGGAAAAACATCTTTTCGTATCGTAATGCAGGAAGACAATCAAACGTTGCAAGACGTTGTGGTAACCGGTTATCAAGTAATCGATCAAAAACTTTTTACCGGTGCGGCCAACAAGGTAAAGATGGACGATATAAAAATATCGGGAGAATCGGATTTGTCCAAAGTTTTGGAAGGAAGGGTCGCAGGTGTGAGCGTGCAAAACGTTTCGAGTACCTTCGGAACCGCTCCGAAAATCAAAATCAGAGGTTCATCCTCCATCTATGGATATGAAAAACCTTTGTGGGTAATTGACGGAGTAGTATTGGAAGATGCCATTGAAGTGTCCATGGATCAGCTAAACACCGGAGACTTATCCACATTAATAAGTTCGGGGGTAGCGGGATTAAACATGGATGACATTGAATCCATGCAAATACTGAAAGACGTATCGGCAACGGCTCTTTACGGGGCACGTGCCATGAACGGCGTTATTGTTATCCAAACAAAAAAGGGGCGCGCAGGAACGTTGAATATCAATTATTCCGGCAATTTCACTACCCGCGCAGTTCCTTCCTACAGTGATTTCAATATTTTGAATTCCCAGGAGCAGATGTCCGTAAACCGGGAACTTTACGAAAAAGGATGGATCAATGTAGCACGCACCCAGTTCGAGTCCATTCACGGTCCGTTTGGGAAGATGTTCGACCGGATAAAAGACAAAGAGATTAATTGGGTGGGAACAAATGACGAAATGAATGCTTTCCTGCGGAAGTACGAGACGGCCAACACCGATTGGTTCGATCTGTTGTTTCAACCCGGATTGATGCAGCAACATACATTGAGTTTTTCCGGAGGATCAGATAAAGCCTCTTTTTACACCTCTTTGGGATATCTGAACGACGAAGGGTGGACCATTGCCGACAAAATGGGACGCTACACCGCTCTGATGAAAGGAACCTATAAAATTACCGATAAATTCACCGTCGTAACCACGGGAAACATATCCTACCGCGACCAGCAACTATCGGGCGTATCCAATGTCAGCGGAGACATCGGCGGCGTAAACCGTTATACGGGGAAGATAGAACGCAACTTCGACAACAATCCTTTCATGTATGCCCTGACCACCAGCCGTGCCATACGTCCGTATGATGAAAACGGAGAGCTGGAATTTTTCCGCCGTAATTTTGTCGATTATAATATCGTGGACGAACTTTCGAAGAATAAAACATTTGTTACGGTACGTGATATGTCTTTTATAACCGATTTAAACTACGACATCAGAAAAGATTTATCCGTATCGGGAAAACTGTCTGTCCGGTATTTTAATTCCAAACGCGAACGTATGATTCACGAAAAGTCCAATGAGGCAAATGCTTACCGTGCCGGAATGAGGGATACCGACAATGAAATAATAAAAGATCAAAATCCGTTCTTATACGAACGTCCCGGTTCTACCACGGGGGAGAAGTACAGTATTTTACCCGAAGGCGGAATGCTCAATAGCATAGACAACATCATGACCAACTACTATTTCACCGGCAATGTAAACTGGAATCCTGTTTTCCGAAACGATCATCGTTTTACTTTCCTATTGGGTTCGGAAATCAGATATATTGACCGCGTTGAGAGTTTCAATGATGGTTACGGTCATTTTTTCGACTATGGAAATGTTTCCAAACCGTCGCAAAACTATTTGGAATATCTAGAAATGAAAGGAGAATCCTATTTCGGGAAAAACTACGGTTACGACAGATTCGCAGCATTTTTCTTTAACTACGGTTATTCGTATTTGGGAAAATATATTCTGAATGGCACCAGCCGTCTCGACGGTTCCAACCGATTGGGAAAATCGGCTACTGCCCGCTGGTTGCCCACCTGGAACATCGGAGGTAAATGGTTAATGGGAGAAGAAGATTTTATCAAAAACATCCGATGGATCGATGCATTAAACCTTAGGGTTTCCTACGGGTTGAATGCCACGCTCGGCGCGGTTTCAAATGCCACCGACCTTTTTTACACCGGCAAATCCTACCGCCCGTTACACCCATCCGCTTCGGAATTATCCATGCGGTTGTATGATTTGGAAAATCGGGATTTAACGTGGGAAAAACAATATGAATTCAATGTGGGATTGGATGCGGCTTTCTTATCCAACCGGATTGTTACTGAGTTCAATGTTTACAACCGTCGCGGATTCGATTTAATCGGTCTGTACTACAGTAACGGAGTGGGCGGTCAAATATTGAAAACCGGGAATGTGGCCGATATGAACTCTCACGGCGTAGAGTTTTCCATTAATACCACTCCGGTAAAATCTCCCGATTTTAAATGGGACTTGGGGTTTAATTATGCCCATAACAAGAACAAAATTACCGCCTTAAACTCCAATGCCTGGGTATCGCGCGCCGTCAGCGTATTCGGCATACCGGTTCTCTACGGGCCGGTCAGGGGTATCTATTCTACCCGTTTTGCCGGATTGGACAATAAAGGGGTGCCCACATTTTACGATAAAGACGATAACGTAGTACATTATTTAGACGTACAAACAAGCGATCTCTCCAACCTTGTGTTCAGCGGCAATTTAGAACCTTCTACCCATATCGGAATTAACAACATCTTCAGTTACAAAGGTTTTACATTTTCCTGCCTGTTCACCGGACAGTTCGGCCATAAAAAGCGTGTGATGCAGAACTTCAACTATTATTATACCGATCATCAGGCGCTCTCCGCGCACATGAAAAACCGATGGAGAATGGCCGGCGATGAAAAGAAGACCAATATACCCGCTATTTACGATATGACGGAATTGATGAAGCACCCCGAAATGTATAAAATTGCCACGGCGTATAACTTGTACGGCATGTCGGATGTGTGGCTGGCAGATGCCTCTTTTATCCGGTTAAAAAACATCGGGTTCTCGTATCGCCTGCCGCAATCGTGGTTGCAATCGCTTAAAATAAAACAGGCAAGCCTCAGTTTACAAGGTTCCAACCTGGCCTTGTTATGGGTAGCCGACAAAAAGAAATTGGGTGGCGAAGACCCCGAGTTTGTGTGGTCGGGCGGTACTACCATGCCTATAACCAAACAATATACGTTTACGTTAAATATCGGATTTTAGCAATTAGTAATTACTAATTAGCCTCGTAACCCATTAAACTACAAACAAAATGAAAATATATAAATTACTACCTCTTATCATCCTCTGCATTATCGGGATATGCCTGCAGGGATGTAACGACTTTCTTGACCTGGCGCCCGACGACCGTACGGAAATTAACTCGTTGGATAAAGTAAACCAAACCTTGGTGGGAGCCTACCAAAACGAAAGAGGTTTCCGTTTTACATTCTGGAGTTCCGACAATGCCACCCTGGTGGATGGGGTACCCGATAACGAAAGCATTATCGAAGACCTTTACACATGGAGCAAAGACATTCGTAATCAACAACATCAGGATAGTCCCACGGAATATTGGAATGCCGCTTATAATTCCATTGCCCATGTGAATCGAATCCTAAAAGCATTGGATGCAATGGATGCAAACCTGAAAACAGCCGAAGAACGACAAAGAGCAGAAGGATATCGCGGCGAAGCGCTTATTATCCGAGCTTATAATCATTTTATGTTGGTCAATCTCTTTGCCAAACATTACAGCCCGGCCACTGCCGCTTCCGATTTGGGCGTACCGTACGCCACCGAACCGGAAAACAAATTGATTGTAGATTACCCCCGTCTCACCGTAAAAGAAGTGTATGACAAAATAGAAAACGACCTGAAAGAGGGGATTGCATGGATAGAAAAAGCGGGCATTATGAAACAAAACAACAAATACCGCTTTACCCTGCCCACCGTTTACACCTTTGTTTCACGGTTTTATACCTTTAGAAATGCCGGGGATGCCGATGTTACAGCAGCCGTTCAGTTCGCGGAAAAAGCCATCAAGGCATACGGCGGATTGGACAAAATGCGTAGGTGGAATGAATATTACAATGATTATAAAGGCTTTGTAGATATTAACCGTCCGGATGTGGGAATGATTCAAGCTTCACATTCGTGGGTACCCTTTAACTGGAAGTATCACATGACATTGACCATTCGTGACAAATTGTTGGAAGAAGGGAAATGGATTAATCTGGGAACCGATTCCCGCATAAGAATTTATTATGTACGACAAGGTAATATTTGGACTCCTGCATTTTATTTTGAGTTTACGAGAAGTGGAGAAAATACCGCCATAGATTTGTTCCCGCTTTCGGAAGCCATATTGCTGGGAGCCGAAGGATATGCCCGATTAGGTAATTTTGAACAGTACAAAACCTTCATGGAAACTATATGTAAAAGTGTTTATACTAATTACGATGCCTACCTTTTTACTTTACAAAAGCTGAACATCGCTTATAGCGGACAACAAGGAAAATATAATTCTGACATGAATAAAAACTCAATGATTGCCTATTGCCTGTTCGAACGCCGTATGAT